>NZ_JAILWA010000004.1 GCF_025699255.1 Nitrosopumilus sp.
ACCAGAACCAATCACAGAACCAGAGGAAGAAGAGGCTACCCCTGAACAGATACAAAAATTAGAAGAATTAGAAAGGCAAATTAAAGAATTAGAATCACAACCAGAACCAATCACAGAACCAGAACTTCCTAGTCCTAGGGGTTCATTGCCAAAAGAATCTACAGAAGATTTACCTCAAGAACTAGATCTTGCACCAGAACCAATCACAGAACCAGAGGAAGAAGAGGCTACCCCTGAACAACTATCTCAAATTAATGAACTACAACAACAAATTGATGATTTAGAAAATATTTTATCAACTCAAAAATTTTCAGAACCAATCACAGAACCAGAGGAAGAAGAGGCTACCCCTGAACAACTATCTCAAATTAATGAACTACAACAACAAATTGATGATTTAGAAAATATTTTATCAACTCAAAAATTTTCAGAACCAATCACAGAACCAGAGGAAGAAGAGGCTACCCCTGAACAATACTCTAAAGTCAAAGAATTAGAAAAAGAAATTGAAAAACTTGAGGCTGTTGATATTGAACATGAAATCATTCAAACATTACGAAAACAAAATAAAAAACTTGATGATATTGAAAGTAAACTTCACATTCCAAAATTAGATAAAACTAAAAATAATAATTCTTTGTCTCAAGAAGCATACTGTGTTAAATGTAAAATCAAAAGAATAATAAAAAATCCAGAAGAAACCATAATAAAAAATGGTAGACCTGGGATCAGAGGAACTTGTTCAATATGTAATAGTAAAGTTTTTCGTATTGGAAAAATGAAAAAATAGTATGTTTGATTGAAATCTTATTTAACATTCAGATTTGACCTGATTGCCACGCCTGATTGAATTTTTTTATGGCCTCTTGATATGCTATAATTGAATCATCTCCTGAAGTTTTCAGAAATTTTTCCCATTGGCTATTGAATTTTTTTATTGATTCAATATTGGTTTCTTTAAAGATATTTTCCATCATCTTTGTTTGTTGTTTGATATATTCAGGACCAATTTCTTCCCATGTTTCTTCCCAACTAGAACTGACTTTTTTTAACATTTCAGCATCTGATTCTAATGCTTTCTGACATGCATCATGATATGTCATTAGAGTTTCATTTGTAGCCTTTTGCCATTGAGCAAGAGATTCTTTCCATCCATTTAAGGCAGAATTGTAGTCTTTCCATGCTTTTTCAAATTCAGGTTTTTTTGATGAAGATTTAGCTTGTTTTTTTGGTTTCGAAGCTGTTTTTTTCACTGTTTTTTTGGAGGTACTTTTTTTCTTGACTGCCATATTTTAATTTGATTATGGTAGATGTTAAATCTTTCAACAAATCTACATTTGGAACTTTTTTGAATTAATTAATAATCAGTTGCCTTGGAAAATCTTGGAAAATGTTTTCTATCTTTATTTTTAAATATATTGTAGTGATAATTACATAAATTTCTGGTTTCTCTAAAACTAATTTTTACTGTTTGAATGGCCTTCTCTTTACATTCTGAAATACTACATTGCATTAGAAAAAATCTTAATTCTTAACTAATAAAACTTTGAAATTATATTATTACCTATGCTAACTTTTTATGATTGAGTAATATTCAAAAAATATGGACGATGAAGAAAAAGGTAAAAGATTTTTAAAATTAATTGATGATCAAAATAATCTTCAATGGGGAATTGTTGCCAAATTAACTTCTCTAATTTCTTCTGAATGGAAATCTGAAGAATTAAAAATTGAACTTGAGAGTTTGGTAAATAATCATACTAAAATTACAAAAGAACTAAACAGTTTGGATGATAAAGGCAGTATGTTATAGAGCTGAATCTACCATTAATGCAATAAATAACACTGCTAAATACGGACTCGAAAATTTAAACAATGTCCATGCAGCTTTTTCCATAGGTTTCACCATTACCCAAACTGATAGTCCTACCATTAATCCCCCTGATGCAATTGCGGTCCATAGATATACTGCGCCTACCATCTCTTCACCTTCTTGAGTAGTGATGAAGAATGGAGCAATTGAAAACAATACCATGACAACAGTCGATAATGCAATTGCTCTAGCAGATGTTTTTTCTGATTGTACTGCAGTTAACATTGGCACATTTACTTTGTTATAATCTTCTTTGAAGTGTAGTGTTAAAGCCCAAATATGCATTGGAATCCAAATGAATACTAAACCTGCCATTGCCAAACCCATAGTCCATAAATCTGACATAGTTACAGCTACCCAACCAATCATTGGTGGTGAACCTCCACATAATCCGCCTAAAATTATATTGGTTCTTGAATTTCGTTTTAAGACATATGAGTAAATTAGAATATTATTTACTAATCCAAATGCAATGAATGCTGTTGCCCATGCACCTTGTTCTAATGTAGTGGTAAACGAAATCCCAAATGCTAAACCTAATGATATGCCTGCTAACACCAGACCAAAATTCCTTGCTTTGACTGCAGGATAGATTCTTTTTGATGGTAATGGTCTTTCCTTTGTTCGTTCCATTATTGCATCAATATCTCTATCATGATAATTTGTCAAAGTATTTGCAGCAGCTGATCCTGCAGCAACTGAAAATAACATCAAAATCCATGTAGCTGGAGATATTTCAATATTGTAAATATTGGACGCAGTTAATGTAGCCCCAAATGCTGTAAAAACTAGTAAATACCAAATTTTTGGCTTTGTTAATTCATAATATACTGCTACTCTTGATTGTGATTTTTGTTTTTGCAATATTAGTCACTATCCTTTGATGGCATATATGGCATTGCTTTCATTCGTGATTTCATTTCAATGAATGACTCTGATGACTGAATTCCTTCTATTCTTCCTATTCGTTCAGAAACCATTTTGTGCATTTGATCCAACGATTTTGAGTACATTGTTACAAGAATATCGAATCTGCCTGTAACTTCAGCCACTTCTCTAACTCCATCAATTTTGAATAATTCACCAATGATATGATCACGTTTTTTTGTATCCATATTGATTCCAGTTAAAGCTTTGACATTGTATCCAAGTTCTTCATCATTTACAACAATTGTAAATCGTTCAATTAATTTTCTTTTAACCAACCTTTTGATTCTTGAATAAACAACAGAAGAATTTACATTGATTTTTTTTGATAATCTTGGAACTGAAATTGAAGCATCATTAGATAATTCTGACAAAATTTGTAAATCTAAATCATCAACTTTTGCCGTCTAAAACACCTGAGACGATCTAGATTTCTGGATCTTATAAAGTTATTATTGTAAAAATTGCAAAAATAATCTAAATTTTGCCTTTTTTGTATAACATTTCTGCTAACAATACTGCACCTTTTGCTGAACCCATTTTTTTGTTATGAGAGAACAGCATGTATTTGAGACCATTTTCAAACAATTCTTCTTTTTCTACTCTTCCAATTGTTGTAGTCATTCCATCTCCAACAGTTCTTTCCATTCTTGGTTGGGGTCTAGTTGGATCTTCGTGAAATGCATAGTAATCTTCTGGAGCTGAAGGTAATCCAGCTACTGAGATAGTTTTGTTATATTCATTATAGGTATCTTTCGCTTTTGAAGGATCAATATTTTCTGAAGTTTCAACAAAAACTGATTCAGTATGACCATCAATCACTGGAACTCTAGTACAGGTAGCACTAATTCTAATATCTGCATCTTCAATTTTTCCATCTTTTAGTTTACCGAGTATTTTTCTCGTTTCTAATCTTACTTTTCCTTCTTCTTTTGGAATATATGGCAAAATATTGTCTGTAATGCCCATTGCAGATACTCCTGATTTGCCTCCTCCAGAAATTGCTTGCATAGAAGTCATCATGACTTTTTTTGCTCCATATTTTTCAAGTAATGGCTTTAATGTAATTGCTAAACCTGTTGTAGTACAATTAGGTAATGGTGCTACCCAACCTTTCCAATTCCTGTTCTTCTTTTGTACTTCAAGTAATTCACTTTGTTCATCATTAATTCCTGGAATTAAAATTGGCACATCATCTTCATATCTATAAGCTGAACTTGTAGAAATAACTGGTAAATCTGCTGCCATTTTGGTTTCTATGTCTCTAGCTGCAACTGATTCAACTGCTGAAAATACTAGATCTAATTGAGATACATCTAATTGATCTATTGATTTTACTGTCATTTCTTTGATATATTCTGGAATTTCTCCACCTACATCCCATGCTACAATTCCACTAGCATCTTTGATTGCATCAAGATATTTTTTTCCAGCAGAACGTTCAGATGCAGCAATTTGGGTTACTTCAAACCATGGATGATTGTTTAATGATTGAACAAATTCTTGACCAACAGAACCTGTAACTCCGATAATTGCCACTCTTTTCTTGTCCATTACTACAATATGGATCGCTTTCAATTAATAATCGTTTTCTGGATTACCACAACATACTAAATCAACGCATTCTATTTGGAACTGTGAAAATACGAACAAAATCATCTTTAATTAGACATATTCCAGTTGTTCATGGTGGCAAAAATCAATTTCAAAACACAGATCTACAGATAATTGATTTTAGCTCAAATATTTCTCCTATAGGAATCCCATCATCCATAAAAAAAACTCTTAAAAAAAATATCGATAAAATCAATAACTATCCAGATTTTAATTCATCTGGAGTAATTTTGAGCCTAGAAAAATATACTCATCTAGATAAACCAAATCTCTTAGTTGGCAATGGAGCAATTGAAATAATCTATAATTTTTGTAATGCATTTTTATCCAAAAAAACTAAGGTTTTGATTCCTATCCCTACTTTTCAAGAATATGAAACTGCTTCTAAACTCAATGACTGTCAAATTTCATATTTCAAAACAATGGATCTCTCAGAAAATATTGAACAATTTATTTCAAAAATCCCAAAAAATGGATGTATTTTTATTTGTAATCCTAATAATCCCACAGGAAAACTTTTAGAGAAAAATCAACTTTTACAAATTATTAAAAAAGCAAAAAAACTTTCTACCCTTGTATTTGTTGATGAATGTTTTATTGACATGGTTCCAAAATCTAATGAATCCGTAATTTCATATGTTAAAACATTTGATAATCTTTTTGTTTTACAATCTTTAACTAAATCTTTTGCACTAGCTGGAATTCGTATTGGATATGCAGCATCATCAAAATATATGATCAATATTTTACAAAAGATAAGAATTCCTTGGAGTGTAAACACATTGGCTCAAGAAGCTGCTATTACTGCACTAAAGAATAAAACTCATCTTAAAAAATCTAATTTAATTATTAAAAAAGAATTGAATTATTTAACGAAAGAAATCAACAAATTAAACGGATTTGATTGTAACAAATCTTCAACAAATTTTATTCTAATCAAAACTAAAAAAGATTCAACAAGCTTACAAAAAAAATTATTAAAAAAACAAATTTTAATTCGAGACTGTAAAAATTTTCGAGGATTAAATAATCATTATGTTAGAATTGCTGTAAAATCACATAAAGATAATCTAAAACTAGTTAAAGCGTTGGAGAAATTAAAATGAAATCTTTGATGGTTCAGGGAACATCATCTGGTGCCGGAAAAACTACTTTAGTTGCAGCATTATGTAGAATTTTTTCTGATAAAGGTTATCGTGTAGCTCCTTTCAAATCTCAAAATATGTCTAATTTTGCATACGTCACGCCTGAATTTGAAATTTCACGTGCTCAGGCTATCCAAGCCATTGCATCAAGATGTGAAATTACTGCTAATCTTAATCCTATTTTACTCAAACCTGTTGGTAATTACAAGAGCATCGTATACCTTAATGGAAAAAAATACAAGAAAATGCATGCAAAGGAATACTATGAAAAATTTGTAAACCAAGAAGGAATTAAGATTGCATCAAAATCTCTAAAATCATTACAAAAAAACAATGATTTAGTAATTTTAGAGGGTGCTGGTTCTCCCGTTGAAATTAATTTACAAAAATTTGATATTGCAAACATGAAGATTGCAAATATAGCAAAAGCATCTGTATTATTAGTTTCAGATATTGACAAAGGTGGTTCTTTTGCAAGTCTTGTTGGAACTATGACATTACTTGAACAAAAATATCAAAAATTGGTAAAAGGATTTCTATTTAACAAATTCAGAGGAGACTTGGAAGTTTTAAAACCAGGATTTCAAAAACTCAAAAAAATAACAAAAATACCTGTAATGGGAACTATCCCTTTGATGTCATTAGATTTACCAGAAGAAGATTCTCTTCATGTAAATCCAAAAGAAATTGAGTGGACAAAAAAAAATATTTCAAAAATTGATTCTGAATTAACCAAATTAGCTAAAACTGTAAAATCAAATATTGACATTAAATCCATTGAGAGGATTTTACAATGATAGTGGAATCCTTACTTGTGATTAGTTTTGCAATTTTAATTGATTTTAAATTTGGAGATCCTAAAAATAAATATCATCCTACAGCTTGGATTGGAACTTTAATTGCAAAATTTACTCCAATTGCCAAAAATGAGAATTATTTGATTGAAAAGCTTGGTGGTGTATGTATTATAGTAATCACTTCTGGAATAGTTATCTCATTACTTTTAATTTTAGAAATGAGTATTTCTTTGATATCTGTTGATATTGTTTCAATAATTGTTTCAGTAGTTGTTGGTGCTTTCCTTTTCAAAACTACTATTGCTATACGTGGAATGGAAAAGCATGCATTATCTGTATTGGAATCTATTGATGAAAACAATCTAGATATGGCTAGAAATCACTTATCAATGATAGTTAAAAGGAATACCAAAAATTTAGATAAAAATCATATTCTTTCAGGCGTGTTAGAAAGTATTAGTGAAAATACTGTTGATGGAATTACTGGTCCATTATTCTATTATGCATTGATAGGACTGCCTGGAGCATTTGTTTATAGAATTATCAATACTGCAGATTCAATGATTGGATACAAAACTAATCTCTTCAAAAATATAGGTTGGTTTGCAGCAACATCTGATAGTGTTTTAAATTATATTCCATCTAGACTTACAGGATTAATCATGATCATTTCTGCTGCAATTTTGCAAAATAATTGGAGAGAATCTTACAACATAATGATACGAGATGGTAAAAATACTGAAAGCCCAAATGCAGGATATCCTATGGCAGCATTAGCTGGTGCATTGGAAACAAAATTTGAAAAACTTAATCATTACAAATTAGGTGATGGTAAAATAGTTCTTACAAAACAACATGTGTATTCTGCTATTTCTATAATGAAACTCACTTCGATACTTTTCTTTGTAGTAATAACTATTCCAATGATCATTGCCTTATCATTAGCTGGATGGTGGATTCATGCTTAAAGAAATAGGGTCTGTTTTTTCATTTTTAACAATTTTCCCTTCATCAAATGCAACTTTAGAAACTATTGCAAAGTACATGTTTGTTTTTCCTATAGTTGGAATTGTAATTGGATTGTTGATTGGTTCTCTAGGATTTGGATTATCTTTTATTTTAGAACCTTTGTTAGTTAGTCTTTTAGTTGTTGCTTCCATAGCAATTGTAACTGGTATACATCATGCAGATGGATTAGCTGATTTTGCAGATGGACTTATGGTCAAAGGTACAAAAAATAAAAAACTTCAAGCTATGAAAGATCTTTCTACTGGCTCAGCTGGAATTGTAGCTATTGTTTTGTATATCGTAGGTTTGATAATTACTATTTCACTTACAAGTGGATTTGATCTGTTCAAAGCAATTCTGATCAGTGAGATTTTAGCAAAATTTTCCATGGTATTGATGGCTAGTTTAGGTAAATCTGCTTCTTTAGGCTCAAATTCCCCATTCATCGAATTTATGAAAGATAAGAAAAAACTTTCAACAGCATTTCTAATTATGTTAATTCCAGTTATATTCATAGGTGAAACCACTGGATTAGTAATGTTGGGTATTGCCATTATTTTGACTTTATTCATCTTAGCAATTTCTACTCGTAGTTTTGGTGGAATCACTGGAGATGTTCTTGGTGCAACTAATGAATTAACACGCTTAGCTTCATTGATGGTGTTTGTTTCATTATGATTGGCATTGTAATGGCTGGTGGTAAAGGGACTCGTATGAAATTAGATGAAGAAAAATTATTACTGCAATACAAAAAACCAATTATTCTCCATGTTCTTGATTCATTAAAAAATTCAAATTGTTTTTCAAAAATTTTGGTAGTTACAAGTTGTAATTCACCTAAAACCAAGAACCTTGTAGAAAAAAATAATTTTAAAACTTTTGATTCTCCCGGAATAGGATATGTTGAAGATCTAAATCTAGTATTACAAAATATTAATGAAAGTGTTTTTGTCGTCTCTGGTGATTTACCTTTATTAGATGAAGAAATTACTCAAAAAATTACAAATAGTTTTGATCCAGAAAAAACATGGACTAGTATCCTTGTAACAAATAAATTTTTGACTTCATTAGGACTACATTCTGATTACTCAATTAATTTTGAAAACAATACATGCCATTATACAGGGATTTCTCTAATTAATTCTGAAAAAATTTCTTCTTTGGAAAATGTAGTTGAAACTTTTGTAATAATCGATGATAAGAGAATTGCTTTTAATCTAAATTCTAAACAGGATTATGATTTACTCGGCGCTACCTGAGACTTTTCCATTTATCAAAGCTTTTGAACCTGTTGGCTCAGAAATAGTATTTCCACAAGAATTACAAGCAATTTGTGTTGATGCATGTGAATAAATTACTTGTAATTCACCACATTCATTACAATTGACTTTTTGAAATTTACTTGACGGCTTAGGAATTTCAACGTGATCTTTTTTCATGCTGCCACCAACTCGAATTTCTTAATTCTAACACCTAGTTTATTGTATTTCTTTTTACAAACAGTACATGTCATAATAGGAGTAACTTTTTTTGTAACTTTGGCTGGTTTGGCTAATTTTGGGAATTTTTGTCCACCATATCCTTGTTTACGCTCTGCGTGACGACGTTCGCCTCTTGCTGAACCACGTCTTTTTCCAGCCTTGTAAATGGAGACCTTTTGTTCAGTATGTGTTTTACATTTTGCACAATACTTTCTGATCACCTTTGGAATGTTCATATCAACAAAACCTCTTCAACCGTAATTTAAGCATTGAATCTATAATAGGCGCAAAATCCAATAAACAAACGTGACTTCGAGCCTAGCAAATTCGATCTCGTCTCTCAACTCAGTAGCTATGGGTGATAAGAAAGCCGATCTGATTTTAAAAAATTGTAATTTGTTATCTGTCTATACTAGAGAAATTATTCCCAAAACTCAGGTTGCAATTGTTAAGGATAGAATTGCATATGTTGGTCCTGATGCATCACATACAGTTGGTTCAACCACCAATGTAATTGATGTTAAGGGCAAATATATCAGTCCAGGTTTTGCAGATCCTCATTTGCATATTGATCAATTTGTGTTGCCTTCTGAATTTGCAAAGAAGGCGTTACTTTGTGGTGTTACGTCACTTTTTTCTGATCCAATTGATATTGTTAGTGTAGCTGGATATAGAGGATTTCAAGAGTTTCTTAAACTTGGAGAACACCTTCCGATTAGAATTTTTCAGGTAGTGCCAGGAGGTCTTCCAGTTGATGCAAAATTTAGCAGTAGTAAATCACTATCTTTATCACAAGAAAAATCTGCAGTTAAACATCCAAATGTACTTGGATTGGGTGAAGTTTTTTCATGGACAAAAGTTACTCTTCGTGAACCAAAAACAATGAAATCTCTTTCTGCAATGTTAGAGTGCGATTGTATAATTAATGGACATACAGCTGGTGCTAGTGAAAAAAAACTTAATGCATATGTTTCGTCTGGAATACTCTCTTGCCATGAACCAATTAACTTTGATCAAGTTTTAGAACGACTTAGACTTGGGATGTGGATAATGATTAGAGAAGGTTCCATTAGACGTGATTTAAAAGAAATTATTCCCCGTGTTTTATCTCACGGTACATATCTTAATCGTCTGATGTTTTGTTCTGATGGTCTTGATCCCTTGGACATTTCTGAATTTGGTCATATTGATCATTGTATTAGGGAATCAATCAAACTTGGTCTAAAACCAATAGATGCTGTTACTATGGCATCAAAAAATAATTTTGATTATTACAATATGGGAAAAGATCTTGGAGGTATAGCCCCTGGTAAAATTGCCGATATTCTAATATTTGATGATTTAAAATCATTTAAACCCAACAAAGTCTTTGTTGGTGGTAAACTTGTTGTATCAAATGGACGTATTGTTAGTCCAATCAAGAAAAAATCTATCTCTCCTTGGATTAAGAAAACAGTAAAATTAAAAAATTTCTCAAAAGATGACTTTCAAATTAAATCAAAAAAGAATAATGTTCTTGCAAATACAATCTACATGCAAACTGAAATTATTACTAAAATTGGTTCTGCTGAACTTTATTCTAAGGATGGTTATGTTTCATCTTCTTTAGATTCTGATATTTGGAAAGTTGCTGCATTTGATCGTATTCATGGTACCAATAGACATTCTATAGGATTACTTGAAAACTTTGGCGCAAATATTGGTGCATTTGCTTCTACATGGAGTTTTCATGAAAATGATATGATTGTAATTGGCTCTGATGATTCTGATATGGCCGTTGCATCCAATCATTTAATCAAAAATCAAGGTGGTCTAGTAGTAGTCAAATCTGGAAAAATCCTTGCATCGTTACCCTTGCAATTTGGTGGAATTATTTCTACTGATTCCTTTGAAAAAGTTTCAAGCAATTTTGAAAAAATCAATAATACTATTGTAGACTCTGGTTGTAAATTTTCTAGACCTCATTTGATTCCTCTCTTCTTGCCTTTCTTGGCTTTACCATCTGTGAGAATTCTTTCTGGTGGAATCGTTGATGTGAAAAAGCGCAGCTACATTTCACCGATCAACTAAGTAATATTAAAAAGGGGGATTCAGGGATTGAAGCTGAATCTAAATGGCATCAATTCAACAAGGACCAAATGGACCTGTTTTAGTTCTTAAAGAGAGTGCATTACAGCAAAAAGGTAAAGATGCACAAGAAAACAACATTGCTGCAGCAAAATTAGTTGCACAATTGGTTAGAACCAGTCTTGGCCCTAGAGGTCTTGATAAAATGTTAGTTGATTCTTTGGGTGATGTTACAATCACAAATGACGGTGCTACAATTTTGAAAGAAATTGATGTCCAACATCCTGCAGCTAAAATGATGGTTGAAATCTCTAAAACTGTAGATAATGAAGTCGGTGATGGAACTACTTCTTCTGTAATTTTCGGTGGTGCATTATTAGCCAGAGCAGAGGATCTCTTAAAAAAAGAGGTTCATTCTTCAACAATTATTGATGGTTATCAAGCAGCAGCAGATAAAACACTAGAAATTTACTCTAATTTGGCCAAAAAAATTGAACCTAATGATAAACCATCTCTTTTAAAAATTGCAACAACAAGCATGCAATCAAAATTAATTTCTGATGACAGTTCTTCTCTTTCTAAAATTATTGTAGATGCAATTCTTAGTATTGCAACAAAGAAAGGTGAAAATTATTTTGTTGATCTTGAGAACATCAAAGTAGAAAAGAAAACAGGTGGTTCAATTGATGATACACAAGTTATCAAAGGTATAGTTTTGGATAAGGAAATTGTACATAGTGGTATGCCTACAAGAATCGAGAAAGCAAAAATTGCATTACTAAATTCAGCATTAGAAATTGAAAAAACTGAACTTAGCTCTGAAATTAGAATTACTGATCCTACACAAATGCAGATGTTCTTAGAAGAAGAAAATAGAATGCTAAAGACCATGGTTGATAAATTACATGATGTCGGTGCAAATGTCCTAATTTGTCAAAAAGGAATTGATGATATTGCACAACATTATCTATCTAAATATGGTATAATGGCAGTACGCCGTGTGAAAGAAAGTGATATGATTAAACTTTCAAAAGCTACAGGAGGCCGTGTTATTAGCAATCTTGATGATCTTTCAGAAAATGATCTAGGTGTTGCAGATTTAGCACAACAAAAGAAAGTTGAATCTGACAAATGGGTATTCATTGAAGGATGCAAACATCCACAATCAGTTACAATGCTCATTAGAGGTGGAACACAAAGAGTAATTGATGAAGTAGATCGTTCAATCCATGATTCATTAATGGTTGTAAAAGATGTAATTGAAAAACCTGCTATTGTAGCAGGTGGTGGTGCTCCTGAAGCATTTGCAGCATCTTTACTCAAAGATTGGGCTGATAATTTTGATGGGAGAGAACAACTTGCAATTAAAAAATATGCAGAAGCTTTAGAAACAATTCCACTAACAATTGCTGAAAATGCAGGAATGGATCCAATTGATACTATGGCTAATCTAAGAGCAAAACAAAATCATGGTCAGAAATGGACTGGAATTGATGCTAAAAATATGAAAATTGCTGATATGATGGCAATTAATGTTGTAGAGCCAATTGTTGTTAAAGAGCAAATTATCAAATCTGCAACTGAAGCAGCATGTATGATACTTAGAATTGATGATGTTATCGCAATATCTGGAGCTCCAGGTGGTGGCGGCATGCCTCCAATGGGCTAAATTTTTGTCAAAGCTTTAAGCGTTTGAATTTTTCTCAATAATTCATGTATAAAATTGGAGTCGATTTAGGTGGAACAAAAATCGAAGCTATTCTTTTAGATGAAAATTTTAATAAGATCTCAAGAAAAAGAATTCCTACTCCTCAAAATGATTACCAAAAAATCTTAGACTCTATAACATTACTAGTAAATGAAATATCTGAAAGTGTAACTAATTTCACAGTTGGAATTTGTACACCTGGAGCAATTTCAAAACAAACAGGATTGATCAAAAATAGTAATACTCAATGTTTGATTGGAAAATCACTCAAAAAAGATTTGGAAGATAGAATTAATAAAAAAATTTCTATGGAAAATGATGCAAATTGTTTTGCAATGGCTGAAGCAACAATGGGTGCTGCTAAAGATTTTGATTTAATTTTTGGTGTAATTTTAGGAACTGGAGTTGGAGGTGGAATTGTAAATAACAAAAAGATTCTTTCAGGAAGAACAAATATCGGAGGTGAATGGGGTCACCATACACTTCATCGTAATGGTAATCCTTGTTATTGTGGGAAATCAGGATGTGTTGAGACTTACATAAGTGGACCTGCACTTGAACATCGATGGAAGATACTTACAGGAGAATCAAAATCTCTAATAGAAATCCTTTCAAGTATTGATAATGAGAATGGTAAAAAATGGAAAGATGAGTTTTTAAAAAATTTTGGATATGGTCTTGCAAATGTAATTGATATTTTAGATCCTGATGCTATTGTATTAGGTGGTGGATTGTCAAATATTGATTTTTTGTATACTGAAGGAAAAGAATCAATCTATAGCAAAGTTTTCTCAGATTTGGTAGATACACCTATTCTTAAAAATAAACTAGGTGATTCAGCAGGTGTTTTTGGTGCATGCATGCTCTGATTTTTCCAAATTGGAACTATTTGTAGGATATAATGTCAATTATAGATATAACCAATACATTCTCATCAACTAATGATAGAAAATGATTTCAAAAGTAATACTTGGATTTTTTTCCATAATTATATTATTTAATATTCATTCTGTTTACGGTCTTGAAGAAGATCCTATTATTACCATAGATTTTATTTCTGGAGATACAATTGATTTAGATAAAAATCCACAAATGATTAGAGCTGACATTCAAATTCAAAACTATGATCCACAACATGGCTACCATTTTATGGAAATATCTAGAATTAGCGATGGAGAAATAATCAAAACCACTGAAATTCTTCCAAAAGTAATTGATGATGATTTATACGGAGTTCAAATCTTACATTACCTTCAACCAGAAGATGTAGAAGTAAACCTTGTTGGTGATTATGTTTTAAGAATTTTCTCTGAATATGGTCCAAGCGAAGCAGTTTCTACATTTTCTATAATACAATCTAGTAAACCTTTAGCAATAACTCAGAATCCTACACAAGAATCAGAAATATCTCAAGAAGAAATTATTGACGATGAAGTTGAATTACTTGAAATTGAAAATACAGAAGAAACTGAATCAAAAATTCCTACATGGGTTCATGATATTTTTGTATGGTACGCAGAGGAAACAATTTCAGAAAATGAATTATTATCTGCAATAGAATATCTGATCTCTCAAGAAATTCTCAGCATAGATTAGATCTAATTTGGACATCCTTCCATCTTTGAAATAGAATATCCATCTGTCATAATTTCAATTTCCATATCTTCAGGTACTGACTGTGTATGACAAAATTTACATTCATTTGTAGTAACTGTTGAAGATTCTTCTCCTATAGTCTTGAGCCATTCTTTTGCAAACGATATTGCTTTTTCTACATCATTCGTATCAGTAACAACATCAAAATGCATCGTATGCCCATCTTTTGCCTTTACATATGTATCAAAAACATGAAAATCCATATCAATCACAAATTATGCTGAGTATTGATTTTTAATTGTTATAATTTTTTCTACAATAGAATTTACATCTACATCTAATTCTATACTTGCTAAAATTAAACCAGCACCTCCAATAGGAATAGTTACTCTGTAAATTTTTTCATATTTTGCTAATGCATAAATTGGTTTTCCTATTTTATCTGCAGTTTTTTTCCTTGTTGACCATCGATATACTGCTTGTGATAATGACATCTCTGTCTCTTCTCTTGATAAATGACTCTTTATGCCGGGACGCATTTTCTCATATAATTCTCCGAAATCATAGATTCCGGCATATCGGATATTTTCATCACATTCTAAAATCTTCTCACAAATTTTTTCATATTCCAATTTAATCACTATTGAGGTTCTATGGTTGCAGGAGGTTTACTGGAAATGGTATAGGTAACCCATGTAACATCTTCAATTTCGTTTGTTATTCTATTGCTCATTTTTTCTAGTAAACCATGTGGTAATCTAGTCCAATCTGCAGTCATTGCATCAACTGAATCTACAACTCTTATCATAACTATATTTCCATACCTACGTTCATCTCCCACCACTCCTACAGCCCTATCATCACCAACCGCTGCATATGCTTGCCATACTTTTTCATACAAACCAGCTTCTAGTAATTCTTCTTCTACAATTTTACTAGCAATTTTGCATATCTCTAATTTTGTTGGAGTTACTTCTCCAATGATTCTAACTGATAAACCTGGTCCTGGAAATGGATGTCTCATGAATAATTTTTCTGGAACTCCCAGAATTTTTGCAATTTTTCTCACCTCGTCCTTATACAAATCTCTTAATGGCTCCAAAATTTCCAAATTAAGCCAATCTGGTAATCCTCCAACATTATGATGAGATTTAATAACAGCTGCTGGACCTTTAGATACTCCACTTTCAATCACATCTGGATACAATGTACCTTGTGCTAACCATTTGAAAGGACCGTTTCCCTTAGCAAACTCAGTAAAAACTTGTATGAATTCTTCTCCAACTATTTTTCTTTTTATCTCAGGATCTTCAATTCCCTTTAGTTTTCCAAGAAATGTTTCTGCAGCATTTATTGCTGTAAAATCTACCTTGAAATTATCTTTGAACATTTCTTCTATTTCTTTTTCTTCATTTAATCTCAAGAGACCGTTATCTACAAAAACACACTTTAGTCTATCTCCAATTGCTTTGTGAATTAGTAATGCCACAACTGTAGAATCTATTCCTCCACTTACCCCACAAAGGACATTTCCTTCAATTTTTGAAATTTTCTCAACAGCATTATCTATGAAACCCTCCATAGTCCAATCCTGTTTTGCACCACAAACTTTCAAAACAAAATTTTTGAGAATCTCTGTTCCTTGTTCTGTGTGTACAACTTCTGGATGAAACTGAATACCATAAATTGATTTTTCTTCTGATGCAATTGCAGCTGCTTTAGCACTTTCTGTATGTCCAATAACTTTGAAACCTTCTGGAATTTGTTCTGCTTCATCTCCATGACTCATCCATGCTCTAACTGATTCACCTATTCCATTTAGAAGATCTTTATTACTATCAATTGTGAGTAATGAAGATCCATATTCTTTGTTTGCTCTCTTTACTTTACCTCCATATTTATTTACAATCAACTGATGACCATAACAAATTCCTAGTAATGGTAAATTCATGTCAAAAATTTTGTTTTCTGGAATTGGTGCATCAGAACTATAAACACTTGATGGCCCTCCTGAGAAAATTATGCCTGTCGGATTTAGTTTTTGTAATTCTTCATAACTGATATCATACGGCACAAGTTCTGCATAAACAGAAAATTCTCTTATTCTTCTACAAATCAAATGACTGTATTGAGATCCAAAATCTAAAACTACAATTTTATCCATATAATCACTTGTTTACATTTTCCAGCATTCTAGATAATGACCATCCTGCAGTATTGATTAACTCGTTAACTCTTTCTTTTTGTCTATAATTTTTAATTATAATTTCTCTAATGTCTGCACCATTCTTGTTTATAATATAATCAATTACTGATTCTTTTTGTATTCGTCCATTTTCTGCTTCAACTACATCTTTTCTTTTCATTTCTCCAATGATTCTATCTAAAAAGAATGATTTGAAAGGAGGTGTATCTGCATTAATTATAATTTCATTATCTAAAACTATGGAAACTTGATCTGGTGTTACAAATGCTTTGGCAATAATTTTACCATCATTTCCTCTTTTGATTGGAATCGAATTTTCAGTTGGTTTTTCTGTAATTTCAGGCTTGTTTTCTACATCTTTTCGTTTTCCTAATTCTGAGGCTTTTGTGAAACTAGAGTCTTTTAAGAATAAATCTAAAATACTGATATTTTTTTCCAGCATTTCTATTCCTTCTTGATGTTTGTCAATTTGTTCGATCAAGCTCTCCTTCAGAGCAACAATCTCTTTTACTTGCTCCTCAGAGAATTTCATAATCTGATTAATCAGGGATGGGTATTAAATGCATTCTAGGTAATTATAATATCTAGATCTTTGTATGATATTTTTTTGAACCCATTAATTGCCTTTGAGGTAGTAAATAATTTGCATTTTGTGAAGGTAGACAACCACTTCAAGAGAGATTCAGCTTTTTTTAATTTCTGTAATTTGATCTTTCTATCTATTTTTCTAGTTTCTGAAAATTTCCCAATACGTTTTCCGAAATCCATTCCAAATAAAATAATTTTTTTTGCTTGAAAGTAATTTGCTAGAAAAACTGCTCTATCCCCATCTGTAAAACCTCCAAAGTTTTGGATTTTATCAAATGGTGTAGATTGTGTTGTTCCAATACAATTTTTAAATTTTTTTGCAAATTCTAATTTATTCAAATTATCTCCATGTGCATGTACAACAAAAATTGATTTTGTTTTTCCAATTTTTTTGAGAGAATTTTCATCTCCATCCAAATCTGTAACTATGATATCTGGAATAATGCCATTTTCTACAAGTGGTTTAATTGAACTATCTGCAGCAATTTTAACAATTTTCTTATATTTTTTTAATTTTGGAATGGCAGATGATAAAGAGGGACCTGAACCAATAATCAAAACTGTATTATCTTTAATCAAATTCAAAATTTTTTCATCAGCATTTGATTTTTTTAAAATTGAATTTAATTTAATGGCTGATTCTTTATCCTTTTTTTCAGAATACTTGAATTGCTTTAAAATCTCAAAATATCTTTTCTTCCAACCTAAAATCATCATATCACTCAAATTGCATTAGATTTGATAAATCATATGGCAAAAATTGCAAATGTAAGGGTAGGTGGAAAGAATCCTGTGCGTATTATGGGTATTCTTAACACAAGTCCTGAATCTTTTTATAAAAAATCTGTGAAAACCAACAAAATCCACATTAAAAATACTGTTAAACTCATGGAGGAACAAGGTGCAGATTTTATTGATATTGGTGGAATGTCTACTGCACCATATCTAACTACTATTGTTTCAGAAAAAACTGAATCAAAGAGAATTCTAAATGCAATAAAAATAGTTCAAAATGCTACTAATCTTCCCATTTCCGTAGATACTTGTAGAGCAGCAGTTGCAAAAGATGCTTTGGAAAATGGAGTTGAAATAATCAATGACATTTCAGGATTAAAATTTGATAAAAAAATGCAAGAGGTTGTATCAAAATTTACTCCTTCTCTAATTTTATGTTCATATGATACAAAAATTGTTCGTGGAAATACTGTATCTTCTACTAAAAAATTACTTAGAGATAGTTTGAAGATAGCTCAAAAATCTAAAATTCCAGATAATCAAATAGTGTTAGATCCTGCAATTGGATTCTTTAGAAAAACTGGCAAGGGTTCATTTTACACTAAAATTGATAGAGATTGGTTAGAAAGAGATCTATCAATAATTAAAAATCTAAATTCAATCAAACAAAACTATCCTATTTTGATTTCTGTTTCCAACAAATCTTTGATAGGAAAAGTTCTAGTAAAAGATAATCCGTCTGATCGGCTGTTTGGCTCTATTGCAGCAGAGGCTGTATCTGTAATCTATGGTGCTGATATTATTCGTACTCATAATGTAGATGCAACAAAAGATGCTGTTACGATCGGCTCTAGACTAGCTAAACAACACAAAGGCTTATAATCAATATTTTACTTTCTTAACAAGGTTTCATTGGAATTCAAAGAAGGCTTAACTTTTGACGACGTTCTTCTTGTACCCAAATATTCGGATATTACTAGTAGAAGCCAAACAGATCTAACTACAAAATTATCCCGAAATCTGTCTATCGGAATACCCTTTGTCAGTGCCAACATGGATACTGTGACAGAATCTTCTATGGCAGGTGCTATGGCTAGGGCTGGTGGCATAGGAATTATTCATAGATTTTTGACAATTGAGGAACAAGCAAACGAAGTTCTCAAAGTAAAACGTTCTGGAAGTGTAATGATTGAAAACCCTTACTCTATATCTTCAGACAAGTCTGTTGAAGATGCTTTAGATTATGCTGAAGACAAAGAGATTTCAGGTCTTTTAGTAGTCGATTCAAATTCAAAATTAATAGGAATTGTTACTGAAAGAGATCTATTATTTGCTAATAAAACTAACAAAATACAAGATGTAATGACAAAAGATGTTGTTACTGCAAAACTAGGAGTTACTTTAGATGAATCCAAGGAAATTTTACATAAACATAGAATAGAAAAATTACCAATAGTTGATGATTCAGGAATAGTAAAAGGATTAATCACAAGTAAAGATATTACTAATAATGCCAACTATCCAAATGCATCTAAAGATAAGAAAGGTAGACCCTTAGTTGGTGCTGCAGTTGGTGTAAAAGGTGACTTTTTAGAAAGAAGTGAATCTCTTTTAGAAGCAGGAACTGATGTTCTTGTAGTTGATATTGCTCATGGACATAGTGAAAATGCAATTAGTACATGTAGAAATATCAAAAAAGCATTTCCTGATTGTGAATTAATTGCAGGAAATATTGCAACTGCTCAAGGAGCTGAAGATTTGATTAAAGCAGGAGTTGATGCAGTTAAAGTCGGTGTAGGTTCTGGTTCAATTTGTATTACTAGAGTAATTACAGGTTCTGGGGTTCCACAATTAACTGCTGTAATGGATTGTGCAAAAGTTGGAAAGGATCACGGAATTCCAATTATTTCTGATGGTGGAACAAGAACTTCAGGTGATGCCACTAAAGCATTAGCTTCTGGTGCTTCTACAGTTATGGTCGGAAGCATGCTTGGAGGAACTGATGAATCTCCTGGAACAGTTTTGACTAAAAATGGAAAACGTTTCAAAGTATATCGTGGCATGGCATCATTAGCTGCATCTATTGGAAGGAAATCTAAAGAAACAGGCTCAATATCACTTGATGATGATTTGAATGATTATGTTGCAGAAGGTGTTGAAGCAATGGTTCCGTACAAAGGAACAGTAACTGATATTCTTAAACAGCTTACAGGTGGAGTACGCTCTGGATTAAGTTATTGTGGAGCTCATACAATTCCTCAAATGCAAGAAAATGCTGAGTTTATCAAAATGTCAAGAGCAGGGTTTGCAGAAAGTCAACCTCATGATGTTTCTTTAATGTAGAATTTAAATTAATTTTTATTATATCTCAAAATGTTTAAACTAACATGAAAATTAAATTTATTATTTATGTAATAATTTTTGTTATCAGCATATCTGTAATAAGTTTTCAATTTTTTTCAAATGATAAATTTGAAAACACTGATCAACTGCCTAATGAAATTAACAAATCTAAATTAGATATTACTTCTCTGTTTAACATTTATGGTTTTGAGGATCAATATCAAATCATTAATGGGAAAAAAACATGGAACAATGTTAAATTTGAATTAAATCCCAAAAATGACGAACTTTATGAAAAACTACTCTATTCCCCAACTGAAAAAACTGTTGTCATATATCCAATTTTTACATCATTAGCATATAGTGAACCTGGATTTTATACATATTACAGAGGAGAATGTGGTGAAGAATGTCTCATACTTGAAATTCAAAAAGAATCTCCTTTGAATTTTTTTTCAAGTGGTAATGGTTTTCAAGTATTAAAATTACTAGAATATGAAAGCATTACTGATATTGAATTAGATCAAAATCCTGATATTCTTAAACAATACAAAAAAGTCATTTTACTGCATAACGAATATGTTACAAAAAAAGAATTTAATGCAATCACAAATCATCCTAATGTAGTATATCTATATCCTAATGCACTTTATGCTGAAATTATAGTTGATTATAACAATAATTCAATGACTCTTCATAGAGGTCATAATTTCCCTGAATCTCAAATAAGAAATGGATTTGATTGGGAATTTGATAATAGTCCTATGGAATACAATGTAGATTGTATTGATATGGGATTTGATAGGATTGATAATGGATGGATGTTAAATTGCTATCCTGAACGTGCCATACACCAAAGCAAAGTTTTGTTAGAAATGATTAAGAATTTTTAGTTCATTGAATTTTATACATTTTTCATATCAAATTGAGATTTTCTTTAATGTAGATAATTTTTTAAACAGTATCTGAAGATATCTCAATGTATGCTTTCTAAACGAACTATTATTGGATTGATAGTTGGAAGTGCAATTATTGCAATTGGAGGGTATTCTTTACTTTCACATGTGGGAACAATAACAATTAATGAAGATTATGTATTGGCAGTAGGAGATTCAATTCCGTATACTATACCTGCACCTGATCATACTTCTCAACATATGAAAATTGTAGGAGATGCCTTTGATCTTAAACTACAAAGCCCTGGTGCAGGATTACAAATTCCAAATACTTCTTACAAAGATGAGCTAAAATTAGATTGGGTTCATTTGGAAGATGGAGAAACAAAAATTCTTATCCAAAATACGGGTAATTCTGAATTACATATTACTGGAGAGTTAATTCGTAGTTCTGATCCAATTTGGTTCACTTTTGATATCATGGTAATTACATCTGGGATGGTGATTATAGGATTTAGTATGGGATTTACTCTAAGAAAACCAAAAGGATTTTAGCTTAATTTTGCTGATTGGTAAGATCCTAAAATTTTCATAAATAGTGTATCTTGTTTTATTTTTTCTAACATTTCTGAGATTTTAGGATTTTTCTGATGCCCTTCAAAATCTACATAGAAGTTGTATTCCCATGTATTTTCTTTTGTTGGTCTTGACTCAATTTTTGTTAAATTTACATTATTTTTATGAAAATTTTCTATTATTCTAAATAATGAACCTGGCTCATGTTTGATTGAAAAGATTATTGATGTTTTATCGTTCCCTGTTTCTGCGTTATCTAATTTTGAAAGAATCAAAAATCTAGTATAGTTATTCAAATTGTTAGCAATATTGTTCTGAATTATTGGCATTTGGTAGATACTTGCTGCATCCTTACTAGCAATACATGCACAATTTTCTTTGTTTATCTCTTTAATCATTTTTACACTTCCTGCAGTATCATAAGTAGGAATTGTTTTCATCTTGTGTTCTTCAATAAATTTTCTACATTGACCTAGAGCCTGTGGGTGAGAATACACTGTATCTATTTTATCAATACTACCATTTCCAATCAAACAATGTTCAATCCTATGATAAATTTCCCCAGTTGCACTAAGAGAAGTTGAATATAGTAAATCGTAGCTTTCTCCAACACTACCTTCGATAGAATTCTCTACAGGTAACACTGAATATTGTGTTTTATCACTAGAAGTACTTTCTAATACTTCAGCAAAAGTGGTACAAGGAATAGTTTCAATTTGTTCATTGAAGAATGATTTTGCTGCTGCTTCACTATAAGCACCTCGTTCACCTTGGAACGAAACATAAATCATTCTTTACCCTCTTAAATTTACGAAATCACTATTTCCAAAGTTTGAGGAAAGTTTTCTTTCATCAATCCATGCACAATCTGTACATTTTATTGCATCGCGCATTGGAACAACTTTGCCTCCACATTTTCGACATTTAGTAAATAAAATTCCTAATCCTGGCTCACTGATTGTAGCATGAATAGTGCCGTTAAGATGACTTAAAATTTTTAATGTAACAATATCATTTACTAAAGCAACATTTCTAATTCTTAAATTTCTTGTTGAACAAACACATTCTACTTTAGATGTTGTTGGTTTTCCATTAATGTAATCAATAGATACTGCAATCATAGATGACATTACTGCTACTACAGTTCCAATAATTGTATCTCCTACTTTTGGAATTGATAGAAGTTTTGGGTGTTTTATGTTTGCAGTACGTGATACTTTATCAATGTCTTTTTCTCCAACAGTTGCTGCTCTAACCATATCTCCATCATCAAAAGCATTTTCTCCCGCCTCATATTCCTCAATAGATGCTATTTTATCTCCTGGAAATATGGCATTTTCAGACATATTGAGAATTCTGATTTTATGATTATAATTGTTTGTGGTTAAAAGGATCTTGATAAATCATATATCATCAAAAATTTGATAAAAATCATGAAAGCCCTAGTATATGACCAGTATACTGATAATGATGATTTTTCAAAAATCTTAAAAATTAAAGATATTCCAATTCCTAAACCAAAGTCAAATGAAGTCATAATCAAAGTAAAAACTGCAGCTTTAAACTATGATGATATTTGGGGCATGCGTGGTAAACCTTTAGCAATTCCTTTACCTCACATTTCTGGAACGGATGCTGCTGGAGAAGTTACTGCAATTGGTAATGATGTCAAACATATCAAGATAGGCGATAGGGTTGTTTCACATGGAAATATGTCGTGTAGGGTTTGTAAAGCGTGTACAGATGGTAGAGAATATGATTGCAGGAAACGAACTATTTGGGGTTTTGAAACTGGTCCATTATGGGGAGGATATTGTGAATTTACACATCTTCCCGAAGTTAACGTAGTAAAAATTCCAGACACTGTATCATATGATGAAGCAGCAGCAGCATCTATGACATTACTAACTTCTTGGCATATGTTAGTTGGTAGAGCAAAAATTCAACCCGGACAAATAGTTCTCATTATGGGTGGCAGTTCTGGAGTTGGTAACTATGGAATTCAAATTGCAAAACTTTTTGGATGTACTGTTATAGCCACTGCAAGTCCTGATAAGTTAGATAAATTATTAGAACTTGGGGCAGATTATGCAATAGATCATAGAAAGGAAGATTGGCATAAAGAAGTAAGATCAATTGCAAAAAAAATTCCAAAACCATCAGGAGATATTCCAGGTGTTGATGTAATTTTTGAACACATTGGAGGTTCTCATTGGAATAAAGAATTAACTCTGTTGAATTATGGTGGTATAATTGTGACAACTGGTGCAACAACTGGATATGATGCCAAAACTGATTTGCGCCATATTTTCTTTAAAGGTATCAATATTTTAGGCTCAACCCAAGGTACAAGAGCTGAGTTAGAACAAGGATTGTATTGGATGTCTCAAGGAAAAATAAAATCAATTATTGATTCAGTTTATTCTTTAGAAAATGCAGCTCAAGCTCATACTAAAATGCTTAAAGGTAAAGGATTGTTTGGAAAAATCCTAATCAAACCAGAATTCTGATAGCATGGAAGATCCAAAAACAAATTCCATTTTAGATGAAGGAAATAGATTATTTTTACAAGGAAAATTACATGAAGCAATTGTCTATTATGATAAAATTTTAGATGAATATCCACAACATATCAGCTCTCTTAACAATAAGGGATATGCTTTGAGTAAACTCAAAGATTATCAAAATGCCATGAAATGTTACAATATAGCATTAGAAATTTCCCCTAATGACCTCTCAATTATGGTTAACAAAATATCTACTTTTAGAAAGCAAGGTAATCTTACTACAGCATTATCTATTTGTAATGACATTTTAAATAATAATGAAAATTATAAGATTGCACTATATCACAAAGAACGAATTTTATTTTCAATGGGAAAATATGATGAATCAATTTCATGTTGTAATAAAATTTTAGATGATTATCCTAACAATGGAGATGTTCTCTTTGATAAATCATGTAATTTTGTTATGCAATCTAAAAATGATGAGGCACTATCTATTCTTGAACATGCTATTTCTCAAGGAATAAAATATAAAATTAAAGCAAAAAAATCAAAAGTGTTTGAATCCTTATCAACCAACCCAAAATTTATGAAATTGATTTTATGATTATAGCCAATGTGGAATTTCTAAATATTCATCTATACTTTCTTTTCTCAAAATTTTAAGAAGAGCATTTGCCTGTGGAGTAGATAAAACAGGTTTGTCAAATTGATTATCTGTTGAAATCCTTGGGCATGCTACTTGAATAAAGGCATCTATTCCTTTGAGATTTCTTAATCTATCATTTGTAATGTCTGTTAATGCAAACAATTGCACCTGTTTACCCTCAGCCTCTAATTCTTTTTTGATTTTTAATGCAAATACTTTAGATAATTGTCCTTCCTTTAACCCTACAATTACTCCAAATGACTTCGCATCAGCTGCTTTGTATATTGCTAAGGTAGCTTTCTTTTTTAATTTTTGTGCAAATTCTGTAACCTCTCGTACTTCATTAAAGTAAGGATCTAAAACATAAGTTGGCAAATTAGTTGATAATGCAATTCCCGCTGCATGAAAATTACTTTGTCCCAAAAATACATACGCATCTACTTCTTTTTTGAGTTCTGTTGCTGGATAAAATTCACAACCAAAAACTTGCCCATCATTTAACTGTCCTTTTCCTTTTCCAATTTTTACTTTAATACCATTTTCTGTGAATATTTTTTCTACTTTACCCACTTGATGTAAATGCTGACTGTCAGTAACTAGCGATATGATTTTCCCTTTTAACAAATCTGTACATTTCTTTGCAACACTATCAAATTCTACATCGTCATATGCATCAATTAAAATTAGATTTTTTTCTAATGATTCTGTATTGATAGTATGACCTATGTTAAATTGAATTTCTGAACCCAAAACTTTTGCTCCATTAGTGTTTAGATCACATGTTCCCCAAGTTGTATCAGCCAAAATATATGCTGGAATCCCAAATTTTTGAGTTATTCTAATTGCTGTTTCTTGAACTTGTGGTAATATTCCATCAGGACCGTTTAATGACACTGATGCTGGATTTTTCTCTTCAATTTCTTTGAAAATTCTTTCCTCATCTACTATAATCAATTTAGCTTAAAGTACCCAATTATTAATTTAAATCAACTGAAATCTCCAACAACTAAAAATGTCTGAATAAGCAAAGAAATTCATGGAAAAGGACACCATACTAAATGTTGGATTTGATGACACTGATTCTCCTAAAGGAATGTGTACTACTTTTTTAGCATACAAAATTGTTGATTTACTTCAAAAACAAAAAACTGAATTTTTAGATTTTCCAAGATTGATTCGATTTAATCCAAATATTCCATGGAAAACAAGAGGAAATGGTGCAGTATCTATGAAAATTAAGACAAAAAATCCCTTGAAAATAAAAAACCAAATAAAAAACCTTGTTTCTAAATATTCGGATACAAAAAATGGAGCAAATCCTGGACTAGTTTTTTTTGAAAGCAATTCAATTCCATCTGAATTTACAAAATTCAGTAAATTAGCTCTGTGGCAATTAATCAATAGAAACAATGCAAAAAAATTTGCTAAAAAAAATAATCTTGAAATTTATTTTCAAGGAAACGGCCAAGGATTGATTGGAGCAATTGGTGCAATAGGTTATGATTTTCATGATCATACATTGGAACTTTTGAGCTATCGTAAAAAATCAAAGTTTGGAAAAGAAAGAAAAATTTCTACTGATAGTGTTAGAAATATGCAAGAAAAAACTTCACCTCATACTTTCAACAGTTTTGATACCAAAAAAGGTAGAGTTTTGATAACTCCTCATGGACCTGATCCTGTTTTTTATGGAGTTAGAGGTGAAAATGTAGATTCTTTGATTCATGCAACAAAAATTCTAAAAACTACTGAAAAATTAGACGGTTATATGATTTTCAAATCAAATCAAGGAACTGGTGATCATCTAAAAAATGACTTGACTTTTGAAAATATGAAACCCTATGCCTCTGGAAAAATTCAAGGAATTGTTTCCATTTCTCCAAAAATTGTAAAAGGAGGACATGTTCTCTTTAAAATCACTTCAAATAATCATGATTTTTGGTGTGCAGTCTACAAACCTACTGGTATGACTATTCATGCTTCAAATTTGCTAAAAGGAGATAAAATTATTGTTGGAGGTGGAGTAAGAAAGGCTTCAAAAAATTATCCTAGAATTATTAATTTAGAATTTCTTGAAATTCTCTCACCCGTAAAGAATATTTCAATTTCTAATCCTGAATGTAAAAAATGTAACAAAAAAATGAAATCAAAAGGATTGAATCAAGGCTTTCAATGTATTCATTGTGGAGAAAGAGAATTTAAAAAAACATCTCATGAAATTCCAAGAAAAATCAAAAAGCAACTTTATCTTCCAAAAATCTCTGCACATAGGCATCTTTCAAGACCATTGCAACGAATTGGAATGAAGAATAAATCTTCTCAATTTAATGAGTCTCTTTCATGGTTTTGTGTTTATAGAAAATAAGTAGCGGGGAGTAGATTTGAACTACTGAACTGCGGGTTATGAGCCCGCCGGGATGACCTGGCTTCCCCACCCCGCTGAACATAAATGAAGTTGAGCCGTATATACGCTTTATCAAATTCTTGAAAGTAATTAATAGGATTTGAAAAGATTGTATTCTCATGGATAAAAAAATCCAAGTATCTGCAATTGTTATTGCCACAGTGTTTTCTGTCTTAGTTTTAACATCTCCATCTGATCCTATTCCATTACCCGAACCAAACTCAAATTCTAAAAGTGATTTTGTAACTGTGTTGGCTGAAAATCTAAATAAACCTAGGTCTATTGCAGTATCTGAGAATCGAATTTTTGTAACTGAAAAAGATGGAATGATTAGAGTTATACAAAATAATACATTATTAGAATCTCCATTAGCTACATTACGTACTGCCAATGTTTTTGACGGTGGATTATTAGGGATAGCATTACATCCAAATTTTTTAACTAATCATCAACTGTATGTCTTTTTGACTTATGAAGAGAATGATAAACTGTGGAATAAAATTTTAAAGATTACTGAATCTGATAACAAGCTTGTAAACGCTGAAACTATTTTAGAAAAAGTTCCTGGTTCATCATTTACAAATGGAGGTTTCATAAAATTTGGACCTGATGGAAAATTATATGTGGGTACTGGAACTATTTCTGATGCTTCTCATCTTCCACAAGATCTTAACTCGTTATCAGGAAAAATTCTACGACTAAATGATGACGGGACAGTTCCTGAAGATAACCCTTTTTCAGATTCATTAGTATATTCGTTAGGACATAGAAATCCTCAAGGTATGACTTGGGATCAAAATGGAAATCTGTTTGTAGCAGAATTTGGACCAGAGAAAAATGATGAAATCAATCTAGTTCAAGCAGGTAAAAACTATGGATGGCCTGAACAACAATGTTCAGGAAATGAAAAGTTTGAAGATGCTATTCTTTGCTATGATCCAAGCATTGAACCTGGAGGTATACTGTATTATTCTGGAAAATCCTTGGATTTTCAATCTTCATTCATTATGGCATCTATGAGAGCTTCTAATCTATACCAGTTAGATTTTGATGAGGGACTGAGCTCTCAAAAGTCAATACTTAGTGGGATTGGTCGTGTAAGAGATGTAGTAGAGGGTACAGATGGTAGTCTTTATGTAATTACATCAAATACTGATGGAAAAGGTTTTCCAGATAGTATGGATGATAAACTATTGAGGATAATAAAATAAAATGTCAGACTCGTCAATTTCAAAATTTTTTGAGAAATCAAGAAAAGAAAGATTAGATGTTGTTGCAAATTTTGCAAATCTAACTAGTGAAGAATTAGAAATTCTACAAAACGATAATGGGGGAATTTCTTTTGATAAAGCCGATAAGATGGTTGAGAACGCTATTGGCACATTTTCACTTCCATTGGGCGTTGCTACAAATTTTAAGATTAATGGCAAGGATTACTTGGTGCCAATGGTTATTGAGGAGCCTTCCGTAATAGCTGCTGCATCAAAAGGAGCTAAGGTAGCTCGAATTAAAGGTGGATTTGAAGTCACTTCAAATGAGTCATTTAGTATTGGCCAAATACAACTTTTGGATGTTGATCCCACATCAGCAATCCAAAAAATAAAAAATTCAACAAATGAAATTCTTGAACTAGCAAATTCAAAAAGCAACACTTTGTCAAAAATGGGCAAAGGTGCAAAAGATATTTCTTGTAAAGAAATTGATACACCTTCTGGAATTATGCTTATTGTTGAATTGTTAATTGATGTTGGTGATGCAATGGGTGCAAATGTTACAAACACAATGTGTGAAGCCGTTTCTCCTTTGATTGAAAAAATTACGGATGGAAGAGCTTTATTGCGTATCCTTTCAAATTACTCTACTAGAAGAATGGTAAAAGCAAAAGCTGTATTTGAAAAAGAATCTGTTGGAGGAGAACAAGTAGTTGATAATATCATTTCTGCATTTGAATTTGCAGATAATGATGTGTATAGGGCTGTCACTCATAACAAAGGTATCATGAATGGTACTATAGCTGTTGCAAATGCTGTTGGTCAGGATAGTAGGGCAATTGAAGCAGCTGCAAATGCATATGCTGCACAGTCTGGGAAATACCGTTCTTTGAGTAAATGGAGTAAGGATGATGATGGAAATCTGGTCGGAATTTTAGAAATTCCTCTTTCTGTTGGAATTGTGGGTGGAATTGCAAATGTTCATCCAGTTGCTAAAGTTTGTACAAAAATTTTGGGAGCAACATCTGCACAAGAACTTGCATGTGTTATGACCGCTACTGGATTGGCTCAAAATTATAGTGCTATTAGAGCTCTCTCTACTGAAGGAATACAAAAAGGACACATGCGTCTTCACGCAAGAAATCTAGCTGCTGCTGCTGGTGCGACACCTGATCAAATTGATGAAATTGTTCAGAAAATGATTGAAGAAAAGAAAATTTCACTTGATAGAGCTAAAGAATTGCTTGAGCAAATTTAAACATGCGATTATATACCTAAAAAGTGAAAAAATTGAAAATGTCTGAGGTAAAATTTGCCATTCCAAAAGGTAGTCTTGAAGAGGCCACTTTCAAGCTACTTGAAAAATCTTGGACTAGAGTAAATAGAAAAAGTAGAACTTATCGTGTATACTTGGATGATCCTAGCATAATTGTGAAGATGTTACGTCCTCAAGAAATCCCAACATTGGTTGCAGAAGGATTGTATGATGTGGGAATTACCGGAAAGGATTGGGTTGGTGAAACAAACTCTGATGTCGAGCCTATTTTGGATTTAGAGTATGGTAAAATCAGACTTGTAATTGCTTTTCCTGATAAATATAGATACAAAAATTTAGATGAAATGATTGCAGATTATGGTAAAAAGAAAAAAACACTTAGAATCTCATCTGAATATCTTACAACTGCATCAAAATTTCTTAAACAATCCAAGTCGTATAAAAAATACTATGGTTCTAAAGATCCTCTAATTGTAACTCCTTGGGTTAGATTAGGAAATAACAAAAATGTACAAATTCATTTGTCATTTGGTGCCACTGAAGCAAAGCCTCCTGAAGATGTTGATGCAATCATGGATGTGACTGAAACAGGAACCACACTTAAGCAAAATAAACTCAAAATTGTTGATGAAGTATTAACTTCAACTGCTCACCTGATTGTAAATAAAAAATCATTGAAAGATCCAAAAAAGCGTGAAAAAATATTTGATATTGTTACCTTAATGAGAGGTGCAGTTCATGGTAGAAAATTCTTACACATTTATCTAAATGTAGAAGAAAAAAACCTAAAAAAACTCCTGACACAGATGCCTTCTCTCAAAAAACCTACAATTAGTCCACTAAGTGAACAAGGATGGTTTGGAGTTAATACCGTCATTAAAAAAGAAGAATTTCACAAACTTATTCCTAAATTAAGGAAGATTGCTCAAGGTCTTGTGGTTCATGAACCAAGACAAATCCTTGAACTTGAGGAGATAAAACGTGACGAAGAAAATTGATGAGAATTATCAAAGTATCTAATGTTGAAAAGTTTGCAGAACAAATTACCCCAAAACAGCCTCAAAATAACAAAACCATTGTTGAATCCATTTTAAAAAATGTTCAAAAGAATGGTGATGCTGCTGTTAGAAAATATGAAAGAAAATTCAGTAAAGCAAATATTTCTTCATTAAGAGTAACTTCAAATGAAATAAAAAATGCATATTCCAAAGTCTCAAAACTTGAACTTGATGCAATAAGATTAGCTAAAACTAGACTAGGAAAAACTGAATCCTCAGTAAAATCACTATTAAAAAACAAACAAATTAATCATGATGGAATAAAGATTTCAAAAAAATTTATTCCTATTCAAAGTGTGGGATGTTATATTCCGGGAGGATTAGCTAGATATCCAAGCTCTGTAATCATGTCTGTTGTTCCTGCAAAAATTGCTGGTGTAAAAAGAATAGTCGTTGTATCTCCACCTAACTCTGATGGTAAAATTGATCCACTAACAATTGTATCTGCAGATATTTGTGGTGCAGATGAAATTTACAAGACAGGTGGTGTACAATCTATTGGGGCATTATCCTATGGAACAAAATCAATTTCCAAAGTCGATAAAATTGTAGGTCCAGGTGGCGCATTTGTTACATCTGCAAAATCTTTAGTAAGTATGCAAACTGGAATTGATATGCTTGCTGGTCCTACTGAACTAGGAATAATTGCAGATAATTCAGCTAACCCAAAATTTGTTTCATTGGATTTGATTTCACAAGCTGAACACAGCACTGATACTTTTTGCTATTTGATTACTACATCTGAAAAACTTGCAATATCAGTTAAGAAGATGATTTCAGAACTTCTTCCATCAATTAAAAGAGAAAAAATTGTTAAAACAAGTCTTGAAAAAAATGGATTTATTGTAATATGCAAGACAACTTCTGATATGATAAAACTAGCAAATATTTTGGCTCCTGAACATTTGCAAATAATGACTAAAAATTCTGAATCTGTTTCTTCTAAAATCACTTCTTCAGGTTTGGTTTTGATAGGAAATAACACTCCTTCGTCTGCTAGTGACTATATTTTAGGCTCAAATCACATTTTGCCTACCAATGGATTTGGGAAAATTAGAGGCTCTTTATCTGTTCTAGATTTTATTAAAATTAACACTCAGATAACATCATCTCAAAAATCACTATTAAAAATCTCAAAATATCTTGAAGTACTAACGACATCTGAGGGACTTTCTAATCACTATGAGGCAGTTAGAGGTAGACTAGATTGAAAAAAAATTGGTTTAATGAAAAAATTAAAAAATTCAACGACATTGGAGGTTATCAAAAACCAGAACTAATCCAAGATTCTGTTAAATTAGATTCAAATGAAAATTATGTAATTTCAAAGCAATTTCAAAATGATATAATTTCTTCTGCGAAAAAAAACTCTGACATTAGAGAATATCCACTTGGAGGAGTTGAGAGATTGATCAATGCCATATCAAAATTTACAAAAATTTCTTCTACTATGATTGGTGTTGGAAATGGTTCTGATCAAATCTTAGATTTAATTCTCTCAAATTTTGCTTCAAAACAAACCAAAGTTTTAACATCTAATCCAACATTTGGATTTTTTGAAGAGCGCTGCAAACTGTATAACATTCCATTAATCACAATTCCATTTTCTGATGGTATGAAATTAAACATTAAAGATTTTGTTAAACAATCAAAAAATGCAGATATCTTATATCTTGATTCTCCAAATAACCCAACTGGATTTCAATTTTCAAAAAACGAATTACAGAAACTTGTCAAATCTTTTGATGGTCTTGTAATTATTGATGAGGCATATGGCGAATTTAGCGAATACTCTCTTTCAAATATGGTGAAAACTCAAGAAAATCTTATTGTTGTCCAAACTCTTTCAAAATCATTTGGATTGGCTGGATTAAGACTAGGTTATTTTCTAGCAAGCAAAAAATTCACTGAGGCTTTCATGAATATTTTACAATATCCATATCCAATAAGTACAATTACAATTGAATCTGGAATACAGGCTCTTGAAAGATCAAACACTATGAAAGACACTATAGACATAATCAAAATTGAGAGAAAAAGAATTATTGAAACTTTGAAGAAATACGATGCCTTTGAAGTCTTTGATTCTAAGGCTAATTTTGTCCTCTTTGATGCTCATGGTGCCTATAAACGGGTCTATTCAGCATTAGCTGAACAAGGAATTTCTATAAGAAAACTAGGAAAAATTGGAAATCATAAAGGTTGTCTACGAGTTACTATTGGAACTAAGGAAATGAATTCAAAATTTTTACTAGCTATACGTGATTTGTTGGGATGACTCTAACAAAAAAATCTGAAGGAATCTATGTTGATGATTCCAAAATTGATATTCTAAATGAAGCTGATTCAATAATTTTTGATTGTGATGGAGTTTTAATTGATATAACAAAATCATATGATTCTGCAATAATTAAAACAACACAATATGTTTTAGAAAACTTTGCTAACATTAAGAATGCAATAGATATAGATTTTAAAATTATTGATGGTTTCAAATCTACAGGTGGATTCAATGATGAAGTTGATTTAACATATGCTGCTATTCTTTCGCTTGTTGCTGCAAATCAATTGAAAAAAGATCAAACTAGTTTTATTTTTGATGTGATAAAAAATTCTGATTCCACTGGAATAATTTCTGTAGAAAAATATGTTGAAACTCTAACTAATATCTCTGAAATCAAAAAAAAATTGTCATATCCGGGAACTCATCATGAAAATCCATTGTATAATATTTTTGATCAAATTTTCTATGGTCCTGAATTATATGAAAAATTGTTTAACAAAACTTCAAATTTTTTAGAACCTGGTCTTATTGAGCAAGATGATGTAATAATAAATGATATTTTAATACAAAAACTACTAAGAAGATTCAATTCAAAGATTGCTATGGTGACTGGTAGAGGAAAAGAATCTGTAAGTTATTCCCTAAAATCTATTTTGTCTAAATTTGATTTACAAAATTCTATGTTTCTTGAAGATGAATTTCGTGAACTAGCTAAACCGAATCCCCAATCATTGTTAAATTCCATACAAGGAATGAATTCAACTATTTGCATATATGTTGGAGATTCTATGGAAGATTTTATCATGGCAAAAAAAGCAACCGAATTAGGAAACAAGACAATTTTTTGTGGAATCATAGGAACCAGCAAAGATCCTGAGGCTAAATTAGAACTATTTGAAAAAAATGATGCTATTTTGGTTTTGGACTCTATTCATCTCTTACCAAAGGTATTAAATTTAGAATAATGCAGTTAGATAATCTGTGATAAAAATGGCATCAAGAAAGGCTTCAATTAAACGAAATACAAAGGAAACCAGTGTTTCTGTATATGTAAATTTAGATGGTTTTGGAAAAACATCAATTAAAACCGGAATTAACTTTCTTGATCACCTAATTGTTTCCTTTGGAAAACATGGTATGATGGATCTCAAAGTTGATGCAAAATCAAATGATGGAATTGAACACCATTTGATAGAAGATACTGCGATAACAATTGGTCAAGCAATTGACAAAGCATTAGGTGCTAGACGAGGAATAACTAGATTTAGTTATGCATCAGTTCCTATGGATGAGTCTCTTGCAGAAGCTTCAATTGATCTAGTCAAACGACCATTTTGGAAATTAACACTATCAATTAAACGAAGTAAGATTGAAGATGTATCTAAAGAAGATCTTGAACATTTCTTTCAATCGTTACTTCAAAATCTGAATAGTTGTATTCACCTTACTGTAAAGTATGGAGATAATGATCACCATAAAGTTGAGGCTGCAATCAAATCACTTGCTGTTGCATTAAGAAATGCATCTGGATTAGATAAGAAACAAAAAGGAATTCCAAGCACAAAAGGTTCAATGTAATGGTAAGTGTCGCAATTTTTGATTATGGTGCTGGAAATATTTTCAGCTTGAAAAATTCTCTTGAAAAAGCTGGGGCTACAGTTGATGTAATTACAAATTTTGATAATGACAACACCTATTCTGGATTATTACTTCCTGGTGTAGGAAATTTTGATCCTGCAATGAATAGTATTAGAGATTTTTCAAAAATTCAATTCAAAGATTATGTTGAGAATATGCCTGTATTGGGAATTTGTCTTGGCATGGAAATGTTTTTTGAAAAAAGTGAAGAAGGCAAAGAAAAAGGTTTGAATGTAATAGATGGTGAGGTAATTGTACTTCCTTCTTCTATGAAAGTGCCACATATGGGCTGGAATAATCTTGAGATAAAAAAACCTGGAAAAATTCTTGAAGGTGTTGTAGATGGTTCTTGGGCTTATTTTGTTCACTCGTATAGAGTAAAACCTGAATCAAATGATGTGATTACTGCTGAATCTGATTATGGAATCAAAGTACCTGCAGTTGTTGAACATGACAATTTTTTTGGAACTCAATTTCATCCTGAAAAATCTAGTACTATGGGAAAAATCATGTTGGAGAATTTTCTAAAAGAGTGTAGAAAATGAAAATCATTCCTGCAATTGATCTGATGGACGGTAAAGTTGTTCGTTTGTACAAAGGCGATCCTAATCAAAAGACAGTATATAGTAACAATCCTATAGAAATCGCAAAACAATGGGAATCTGCTGGTGCCGATATCCTTCATTTGGTGGATCTAGATGCTACTCTTGGAATTGGGTCTAATCTAGATGTAATCAAAAAGATTCTTGATACAGTAAATATTCCAGTGGAAGTTGCTGGTGGATTACGAGAAAAATCTCTAGTTTTAGACGTAGCAAAATTGTCTGAAAGAATTGTGATAGGGACTTTGGCATTCAAAGATAAAAATCTCCTAAAATCATTATTATCTGAACTAGGGCCAGAAAAAATTGTAATTTCAGTTGATCATAAAGATGGTGAAATAGTTGTTCATGGTTGGCAAAAAGGTACTGGAATTAAACTAATTCCTGCAATTAATGAATTTCTTGATATGGGTTTTACAGAATTTCTATTAACTAATGTCAGTAAAGATGGAACTTTAGAAGGACCTGATTTAGAATTTTTAGAGCAAGCATGTAATTTACCAAATACCAATATTATTGCAAGTGGAGGCATTTCCAATATTTCAGATGTTAAAGATGTAAAAGAAAAAAATGCATTTGGTGTAATTCTTGGAAAAGCACTTTATGAGAAAAAACTAACTATACAAGAGGCAAAAAAATTATCATGACTTTAACTAAAAGAATTATTCCATGTTTGGATGTAAAAAATGGCAGGGTAGTCAAAGGTTTGAATTTTGAATCAATTAAAGATGCAGGAGATCCTGTAGAACTTGCTGCAAAATATAGTAATGAGGGTGCAGATGAATTAGTTTTTTTAGATATTACTGCATCTGACGAGCAACGAAAAACAATCAAAGATTTAGTTAGAAAAGTTGCATCAGTAATTGATATACCCTTTACTGTTGGTGGTGGAGTAAAATCATTAGAAGATGCTAGAAATATTTTACTAAATGGTGCTGACAAAGTTGGAATCAACACAGGCGCAATAAAAAATCCTAAAGTCATTACCGAGTTAATGGAAATTTTTGGTAGACAATGTGTTGTAGTCGCAGTTGATGCAAAAAGAAACTATGATGTTGATCAAACAAAGAATCTTTTTACTGAAAATGATAAAGAGTTTTGGTTCGAGGTCTTCATTTATGGTGGAAAAGAAGGCACTGGGATTGATGTAATTAAATGGGTTAAGGATGCCGAACGATTAGGTGCTGGTGAAATTCTTCTAACTAGTATTGACAAAGATGGAACAAAAGATGGATATGATATTTTGCTAACTAAAACAGTTGTAGATTCAATTTCTATTCCTGTTATTGCTTCTGGAGGATGTGGCAAACCTCAAGATATGATTGATGTTTTCAAGAAATCAGATGTAGATGCTGCATTAGCTGCATCTATTTTTCATTATGATACTCATGGAGTAAATGGCGTAAAATCTTATTTGAAGAGAAATGAAATTCCTGTAAGATTATAATAGCTATATAGAAATTTTCATTTATGGAAAAAACTATTGATGAAATAGATTTTGAAAAGAGTGGTGGTCTTGTACCGGTAATTGTTCAAGATGTAAATACAAAAGATGTATTAACTCTAGCCTATGCAAATAAAGAATCGTTACAACTTGCAAAAAAAACTGGAAATTCTTGGTTCTGGAGTCGTTCAAGAAATAAACTTTGGATGAAAGGCGAAGAATCAGGTAATACTCAAAAAATTAAAGAAATTTTGGTTGATTGTGATTTTGATGCAATTATTTATCTAGTTGAACCATCAGGACCTGCATGTCATATTGGTGAAAAAGTTTGTTTTCATAATTCTTTAGAAAAATAAGCTAACAAACTGGTTCAAAGTTACTTTCGCTTCCTGGTAGTATTTGTTCTGTTATTTTAAATTCCAAATTTGGATACTCTGTACCTCTAAAAACAACTCTCCAATCTCCAATAAAATCTTCTATAGTGCAGTAACCTCTTGTCTTAGAAAGTTGTGGTTCTAAATAATAATTAAAAGTAGTTTTTTCTGCACCATCAAATGGTATCGTTAGATAAACAGAGTAATGTGTTGTGTTTAGTGGTCTTAGAAAAGCAACTTGACCTTTTTCATCGTATCCTAATCCTCCAATACGTAGAAATATTTTTTCTCCTAAAACATATTCACTACGATCTATCTGAAATGGACCTGAAGTAATCCATTCTCTATCTTTTGGTGAATATTCATTTTCTAAATTGATTTTCTCAATTTCATCTAATTTTTCTTGAACTTCCGGAGTAATTTCTTCATTTGGTAATAGTTCTTTGTTTAATGTATCTTCTACTTCCATTGTACTAGGTTCTTGGTTGGTTATTGCAATGATTCCTACAACTATTATAATAATACCAATTCCTATTGAAATTATAACATTTTTGTTCACAAAAATATCATTTTAAAAATATCTAAAAACCTTCCTCATTAATTTCTAATTTTAAATTTTGATTTTTACTATATATCCAGAAATTCTGCTTTTCCTATTTTTCACCTTATTATTACTATTATTCATTATATTTTTTAATCATAAAAATTAAGTGTTACTTAACTTGATATTAGGATTTTTTATCTATATTCTTAGAGGAGATATTGATCTTGACTAGAACTTCACTATGTTGTAGAGAATGCAAAAAAGAGTATGATACTGCTTTCAAATACATTTGTGCTGAGTGTTTTGGACCACTTGATGTAAAATACAATTTCCCCCCAATTACTAAAGAAACTTTTTCTAACCGTGAGCATAACTATTGGAGATATTTTGAATTATTGCCAATAGAAGAGAAATCTAATATTGTAAGTATTGGTGCTGGCATGACACCTCTTATCAAAGCTGACAATCTTGGTAAAAAATTAGGATTAAACAATCTTTACATTAAAAATGATTCTGTAAATCCTACATTTTCATTTAAAGATAGACCTGCTGGAGTTGCAATATCTAAAGCAAAAGAATTTGGATTATCTGCTGTTGGTTGTGCATCTACTGGAAATTTGGCATCTGCAACTGCAGCACATGCAGCAAAAGCTGGATTACCATGTCATGTATTTGCACCAAGTAATATTGAAATGGCAAAAATTGCTCAAGCATTATCTTATGGTGCTAATTATATTGCAGTTGATGGTACATATGATGATGCAAATACCATAGCTGCACAAATTGGTGACAGTAAAGGTATTGGCGTAGTAAATATTAACATGCGTTCACATTATGTAGAAGGATCCAAAACTTTTGCCTTTGAAGTTGCAGAACAACTTGATTGGCAAGTTCCTGATCAACTTATAGTTCCGGTTGGAAGTGGTGCAATGCTTAATGCAATTTGTAAGGGATTTGAGGAACTACAAACAGTTTCACTTCTTGATGATGTCTCAAATATGCATATGATTGCAGCTCAACCACATGGTTGTGCACCTATTGTTGATGCATTTAAGAAAAATAACAAAGAAGTAATTCCAGTTGAAAATCCTGATACTGTTGCAAAAAGCTTAGCAATTGGTGATCCTGGTGATGGTAGATATGTTTTGAAACGATTACAACAGTATAACGGATTTGCTGAAGAATCAAACAACAAAGAAATTCTGGATGCAATTTTACTTCTTGCTCAAACTGAAGGAATCTTTACAGAACCTGCTGGTGGTGTTTCTATCTCTGTTCTTCAAAAAATGGTTGAACAAGGAAAAATTGATACAAATGACAAAGTAGTATGCTATGTTACTGGTAATGGTCTTAAAGCAACTGAATCAATTATGGAAGTTTTACAAAAACCGGCTGTCATGAAAGCAGACGTTGGGGAAATATCGGCGGTAGTTAACTAGTGGCAAATATTACATTCACAATTCCGTCAGTACTAAATCAGAGTGGTGGAGAAAAGAAAACAGAAATTTCAGCTGATTCTCTGACTGATGCATTTGTAAAGATTTCAGAAATTATGGGTGATGACTTTAAGCGTAGAGTTTTGGAGAGTGACGGGACACCTCGTTCATTGATAAATATCTACATCAATGGAAAGAATGCAAAGTTTTCTAATGGAATGCAAACTGATCTTAAAGATGGTGATGAAGTTTATATTTTACCTGCAGTTGCTGGAGGTTCTGAAGAACTTTCTCCTAAAGAACTAGATAAATTTTCAAGACAAGTAATGCTAGAAGAAATTGGATATGGTGGACAATTAAAATTAAAAAATGCTAAAGTTTGTGTTGTTGGAACTGGTGGTTTAGGACATCCAATTATTTCTAGATTGGCTACAATGGGTGTTGGAACTTTGCGAATCATTGATAGAGATGTAATCGAATTATCTAATTTACATAGACAAATGATGTTTGATGAAGATGATGTAGGACAAGTCAAGGTAGAAGTAGCTGCAAAAAAATTACAAAAACTAAACCCTGATTGTAAAGTAGAAGCATTAGCTGTATCTGTAAATGATTATACTGCATTAGAAATTATTGAAGGATGTGATGTTGTAATTGATGCACTTGATAGTGTTAATGCAAGATATGCATTGAACAAAGCATGTGTAAAACATGAAATTCCATTTGTAACTGGAGCTGCAGTTGGAACATCTGGACAAGTCTTTACTATTTTACCAAAAAAATCTGCATGTTATTTTTGCATGTTTCCTGAATTAAATGAAGATGCAATGCCAACATGTAGTATTGAAGGTGTACATCCACCAATTCTTTCTATTGTTGGTGCGATTGAAGTTGCAGAAGCTGTTAAAATAATACTTGGAAAGATTCCTAATCTATCTGAAAGAATTTTACACATTGATTTAGAAAATCTGAATTTTAACAGTACTAGAACATTCAGAGCTGAAGAATGTCCAGTTTGTGGAACAGGAAAATTGGAAGTTGCTGTAAAAGAAGAATTAATTTTAGAAGAATTATGTGGTCGCAATCGTGGTAAGAGAACTTATTCTATTACCCCCACTGAAATATTTGATCTTGATGTAAATGACGTTACTGCAATCGCAAAGGAAAAAGGATTCATCGTTGACAATCAGGGCAGTTTAGGATTATCTTTAAGAACCAATGATCTTTCTGTTAGCTTCATGAAAAAAGGTTCTGCTGTAGTTGTAGGTCCAAAAGATGAAGCAGAAGCAATATCTCTTTACAAAAGTCTTCTAGGCAAAGAGATCAAGGCATTATAGTCTACAAAAATTTCATAAATTATTGGTAAAACACAAAAATTATTGTAATCAGATCTTCTTTTGAGGATTAAAATGTAATAATTATATACATATAATATAGAAATTATATCAAAATTTACAATTATCTAAAAAAATTCTAAAAAAATAAGTAATTGTGGACAATTCGTCCATTAGGCTTTTATACTAATTTTTAAGAAAAATGTCAATAACATGAATAACGAAATAGGACGTAAAATAACTAGTCTTACATTAATGACAATTATGTTAGCCGGTGGTTTAACATTTGCAGCACCTGGTGTAATGCCAGCTGCATTTGCAGCCAACGCTAACCTATTTGTTTCCGCAGAAAACTCACAGTTTGACAATTACATGTCAGGTCCTCAAGTAATTGAGGTAGTCATAATTGATTCTGATATCAATGATACAGATGAAGCAAAAGGTGAACCCGATGTTACAGTCAACGGAAAGATCCTGAGAATGGTTCAAGGTGTTGACGGTAACTGGTATGGATACTTTGCAGACAGAACAATGGCAAGTATCGCAGATTCTACCACAACCATTAGTGGTTCTGGTTTAGACTTCGGTACATTATGTGCAACAGGCGCAGCAACCAATACCGCAATAGGTTTCAATGTTGACGATACTTCAGGTATCGCAGTACCAAATAACGATGTAGGTGGTTCTAATGGAACTTCTACTGGTGCTGCACTTACAGCAACATGTACTACTGCAACTACTGGTGATGCCAATGGCACTGCAAACGTTGTTAGAGAAGCAAAAGATCCAAACACCAATTCAGCTGTTAGCACAGGCCAAATTGGTCTTGCTAGTACTGATATGTGGCCATTTATACAACTCTATCCTCTAAATCCAACTGGTAATGTTGTCGTACAGTACAACAAAGGTGGTGGTGCTCAATCAACCACATTAACCTTTGATACTGTTGATCAATTTGCTGGTGCAGAATTAGACAGAGCTATATATCCAAAAGGCGCACAAATTCATGCAACAATTACTGACTTATGGTTAAACATTGACCCAACTGATGAAGACTCTTGGACATTTGGTACAGTTAGCACTAATGCAACAAGTAGAGGTGCTCACTACCAAGTATTCGATGAAAACGGAGCAAGCGGTGGTACCGCAATTAACATAGATTCTTCAGTATCCTCACTTATGTGTGAAGATAACTGTAGACTTCTAGTTAATCCTAACGTACAAGGTTCAACTAACCCTGTACTCACCATTCAAGATAACGATGATTCTATCCTTGATAACTTGAATGCAACCAGAGGAACAACTGCAGCTACAAGTAACAATGCAACTGCATTTGGTATTTTAGCTCAAACAGCTGCCTTAGGTTTAGGTTCAGTTCCTGTAACAATCACCGAACAAGGTCCAAACAGTGGTGTATTTGGTACATATGATGAATCAGATGTATCAGTATTACAAATAACAACAAATGCAAAGAGGGGAACCTCCGCATCCGTTGATTATAATGAAACACCAGTAACTGTTCTTGTAGGATTCGGCTTTGCAACAATTGACATCCAGCCAACAGATGATGAATGGAGCTCTGGTGAAGAGATTCCAGTAATCATCGTTGACAGTGATCAAAACAAAAACAGCAGAGTTGATGAAGACTTAGATTTAGACAACACAGAAATCACACTTGTTCCTGCCTTAAAGACCGGTGATCCATTTACAATTGGTGAAGCCGCTAATGGCAGTGATGGATACAGAGTAAGTATATTCAACGGAACTTTGAACAAAGGTGCAATTTCAGCAACAGGTAATGCTGATGTTGGAACTGCAGGTAGTTTAAGTTCAGCCGTGTTGAATTTTACTGCTGGTAACCAAACAGTAAGTAGTGCTTTAGTGGATACATTCAGTCAAAGACTGATTACTACACAAACAGCAAATACTACTGCTCAAGTTGGTTTAGCTGTAGTTGACTTAGACACAACATTAGAAGAATTACAAAAAACTATCTCTCAAGCAGATAGCACTGGCGCTATTTTCAACTTTTTCAACTATAACGTTGAATCATTTGGAACAGATAGAGTAAGTATTTACTTACTTAACCAAACCAGTACAATTCTTGATTCCTCTAGCAACTGGCAACTAAATTCAACCGGAAATAACGCAATCGTACTTGTAGCAAATGGTACAGGTCAAGGTTACGTTTCATTAGACGGTTCAGATGATCAGTTGTTTGCTAATACTGGAGATGCCGCTGATCAGAAACTTGGACTCTTAATTGAATTCAATGATGTTTCTGGTTCAGGCCTTGGTGTTAACGGTATTGATGAAAAAGAGGCTATTGTTGCTGACTTCTTCTCATTCGGTTTCACAGATGATGGTGTACAAGCATCCGAAAGGATTGCACACCAAATCATCAGAGTTGAAGCTGAAGAAACAGGTGATAACACCAGTACATTTGAAGGTTCACTTGAGTATATCATGGTAAACCAACTCAATATTATTGATGTTAACACATTTGCAGGTATTTCACCAATCGCAGACGATCCTTCATTCATTGTGATTGAAGATTTGACTGACGAAGATTCACCTAGATTGTCATACAATGACTTAGGTGCAGATGGTGTAGTAACTCCAATATCTGATCAAGAAGAAGCTCCAAGTCACTCTGGTGTTGTATCTTTCAATCAAGACTCTTACAAGATAGCTGACACTGTAATTATTACTCTAGAAGACTTAGATCTTAACGTAGACTCTGATCTTATTGATATTTACACTACCGTCATAGACGTTGGTGATGTTGATAATGATCAAGTTGGTTCAGATGTACCAACTGCACAAGAGACCCTTTCATTTGGTTCTCAAGGTAGACTCCTTGATATCACATTCGATGATCTCAAATGGACTAATACCGGTACAACATGTAACGCTGATGGTGATGATGGTCTTGCCGCTACTGGATTTACTCTGGTAGAGACAAGCAAAGATTCTGGAAAATTCCTCGGAGATTTCCAGATTCCATCCAATTGGTGTAGAAGTGATGGTACAACTGATGTCCCAGCTTCAGCAAAAGAATCTGTAACTGGACTCGACATTGAAGTCAACTACGTAGACTACAGAGACGCATCTGGTGAAATCATCGAAGTCGGTGATTCAGCAGGTGTACGCGCAAACACAGGTTCAGTAAGCCTTGACAGAACTGTTTATCCAGTACCATTTGGTATTCCAGATAACTTTGCTGCAGGTACAACTGAAACTCCATCAAATAGATCAGTATTCCCAGTACACCAAACAGGAACTGGAGTAGATACTGATACTACACTTGATGCAGGAGAATTCCTTGTTAGCGGTGATCTAATTGTCCACTTAAGAGTAAATGATCCAGACTTTGACGTTAACCCAGCTGGTGAAGATTCTATTGCCGCAAACTCCACAGCCGGCTATGGCCCAGTTAAAATCTCTGTAATTAGAGGTTCTAGCGAAGTTGTACTCGGTTATGCTGGTGGCCCAGCAGAACTCGACGGCCCAATTGATGTCGCCGATAATGCACCAAAAGCTGCCAGACAATTTGGTCCAATCGATGAGATTGCACCAGATGCAGGAATTTACGAATTAGATCTAACCGTAAGATACACTGATGGTCCAGCAAGTACAACCTGTCCTCCAACCACTGTGTTTGAGAACATTATTGGTACTAGCACAACAACAGAAACATCCAGATTTGATGTTGCCGCAACAACTGGTGATTACTGTATCCTACAAGGAGATATTCTCCAAGTAGAATACACTGATCCAGCTGATGCTTCTGGTGACATTAACACTGTAACTGATTCTGCTACATTTGACCTAAGAAACGGTGTATTGCAATCCGACAAATCCGTATACATTATCGGTTCCGACATGATCTTAACACTCATTGAGCCAGACCTTGATCTTGACAATGATAGTGCTGAGACCTATGACTTGGACTTAATTGAATGGGACTCTGATGCTGCTACCACAACCATGGGTAACCTTGGTGTAGGTGCAACTGCATTTGACCCAGAACCCGACGCCTTCAGAGAAACAGGTGACAGCACTGGTATCTTCCAGGTTGTTATCGAGATTCCTGATGCTCTAAGTAATGATAAACTCGAAAGAGGTGAAGAAATTATCTTAGAGTACACCGATTGGGGTCCATCCGGTTCAGATTATGTAGGTGATGAAGATGAAGATGTAAACATTACATTGTTCACTTCTAACTTCGGTGCAACTGTCGAACTTGACCAAAAAGTATACTCATGGACTGACAAAGTCTACATTACCATAGTCGCTCCAGATCACAACTTTGACGGTGATCTAGTTGATGAAATTGGAAACACTTCTGAAGACCCAATAAAGGTCTCCACAAGAGGATTCAATCTTGACAACTACAAACTCGTCGAAACTGGAACTGACACAGGCATCTTCACAGGTGAAGTAATCCTCACAGGATTTACAGCACATGATGCAGATGGCGATGGTACTACAGGCGATGCATCCGGCTCAATTTCCAGTGACGGCAGTGGTCCAACTGATGGACTGCTACCAACTGATGATGATGACGGTATTACAGTCTCCTTTGAATTCTCAGAGGATGAAACTGTAGTCGGTTCAGCACTTATCAGATGGAATATTGGTGAGGTACAATGGTTAGAAGCAAGCTATCCAGCTAGCGGAACAGGTGTTGTAAGAGTAATTGATCCAGACATGAACTTAAATCCAGAAGCAGTCGACAACTTCGATGTCGATGTGTGGTCTGACTCCGATGCCGGAGGTATTGACCTTACTGTAACTGAGACTAATGAGGCAACCGGAATCTTCGAAGGTACTGTATTCTTTACAGTCTCTGACGAATCATCTGGTCACAGACTCAGAGTCGCAGAAGGTGACACTGTCACCGCAGAATATGAGGACAATACATTACCAGATCCGTACACAACTGCAGATGAACTTGATATCACTGCCACTTCACTAATTGGTACTGTTGTACCACCTCTCGAGAGAGCACCAGCTGCTAACTTGAGAACAGTTGATGCCTTCGGTAACAGCTTAGATGCTGTTTCTGTTGACCAACAGGTGCAAATCAGTGCTGACTTAGCAAATGGTCAGGATAGAGAGCAATCATTCGCATACTTGGTACAGATCCAAGATGGTAACGGTGTTACAGTCTCACTAGCATGGATTACAGGTTCACTATCTGCTGGTCAATCATTCAGCCCAGCATTATCATGGATTCCAACACAAGCAGGAACTTACACAGCAACTGCATTTGTATGGGAATCTGTAGATAATCCAACGGCATTATCACCACCAGTCAGTACAACTGTAAGCGTAAACTAGTTCACATTATCCTTTTTTTCTTTTTTTTGAATACTACCTAACGTAAGTTATAGACAATTTTTCCAGAAGTAATATCTAGGAGAACATGAGTCATTAATTAAAATGAAATATAGAATATTGTTTTCTATTTTAATTATTCTTTTGTTTGTAAATATTCCAAATTCTTATTCAGAAGGACTTGAATTATTTACAAATAGTAAAGTCTATGCACCTGCACATACTTTGCAAGTATATGGCAAAGGATTGCCCGAAGAAAATCTCATCATACGAATATTTGCACCAGATGAAACCATTGCAAAATTTGATCAAATTACAACTAATAAAGATGGTTCTTTTAATTACGGATTGCTTACTTGGCCTGAACCATCAACAAATTTTCCTTATGGAACGTATACAGTTGAAGTAATCAGTACAGAACAAAATGGAATATCTCAAAAAATTGATGTAAAATTTTCATCATCAACTGAATTACTTGATGTAACTGTAGAAAGATTTGTAAATACTTTGGTTTTTGCTCCTGAAACTGCAGCAATCAATCAACCAATTCGTGTATTTGTACAAACCACTAGTGATGGTTTACTAATTGGAAATGAACCATCAGAATTATTGGGTACTACACATGTCCATTTACCTTCTGGCACATCTGTTTTATTATCTAATTCCTTTAAGACACTGCACCAAGGATTATACTATGTAGATTATACTCCAATCGAAGAAGGAACTCATGTATTTCATGTAGTTGCATTTAGTCAGGGAACTACTTCACACGGTTCAGCTGCAACAAATGTTCTAAGCCAAGATCTTGGAGGCATCTCAGAACAAATAATCAAACTAAATTCAATTTTAGATGAAACATCAAGTGAGCTTGATACATTAAAATCTGAAATCTCTGGATTTGGGTCCACACTTGATACTGCAAGTCAAAAAATTGATGAAAGTACTGGAACTATTTCTACCTCTGTTGAATTTATCAGCGAAGCATCCTCGCAACTAAATTCATTATTGTTCCCAATCATTGCATCCATAGGAATTATTGTTGCATTACAAATTGCTATACTTGCACGAAGAAGATAGTTATAATAATACAGATTACAAAAGTTAACTGATGCCCAAAGCGGCTATTTTCTTTTTCATTATTCTTATATCGTCTACATTAACAAATTCATACGGATTTATTTCTAAAGAATCAATATATGAAGACAATCTACAAAAATCAATAATATTTAATTCAGATATTATTGATATTGATGAAGATTTTTTTGTTGAAAATGGTTTCAAAAGATATTTGATTTTTGGAAATGGCCTATCTGAACATGATTTAAAAAAATTAAATTCACTATATCAAATTCAATCTGACACTGGTTTTTTTTCTGTATCTGTCTTATCTGAAAAATCTGCATTTAATTTAATCTCCCAAGGATATACAGTAATAGAAGATTTTAAATTAGATTTTCATAACACGGATGAAGAATTTCAAGATGCATCTAGAATAGGTGAAATCACAGGTTCAACTCTAGCTAAAAAAAAGTATAATTCGTCTGGTAATGGAACTGTAATAGCAATAGTTGATACTGGAGTAGATTTTTCCAATCCTGATATACAGCATTCTGTTGCACGTGACAAAAACAATCATCCAATAATGCTTGATCCTGATGGACAAGGAATTGTTCTTACTAATGCAACTTTTTTTGCATATATAGATGAAAATGAAATAATAAGAAATTATAGCAAACCAATCCCTTCACACATGACCTCTTCTGCATATGTTACCCGAGATGGTGTATTTCTTGATGTTTCTCAAGATGGCAAAGGAAGTCAAATCCCAATTTACAATTCATTTTATCCACAATATGGAAACTCTGTAATTTTTAATGGCACTCTAGCCATTGATATGAAAATTGGAGAAGACAATAGAAATTACATAAAATCAAAAAGTGGTGTGTATCATGTAGGAATAATATACCAAGGTGGTTTGCAAGGACAACTTGCAAGAATTCAAGTTGTACCTGTACTCTTAGTTGATTCATTTACACCTGGAGTATATGATACAATGATACCTGATCTAAGTACTTCATGGGAAGATTACACTCGGTTTGAATTAAAATCTGGAGAAAAACCAAACTATGATTTTGATTTCACTGATGAAAAACCTATCATTTTAGGTAGTGGAAAGGAATTCCTTGTTTATGATTCAAACGATGATGGTAAAAATGATTATAGCGCAGGAACATTTGGAGCACAAGTTCTAGATGTATATGGTGTAATCAAAAATAATCACACAAACATTGATGATTCATTAAAAGCAATTAATGGAACATTGCTTCCTGGATTAGATCCTGATGGTGAATTTTTTGGTTTGATGACTGATTTTATGGGACATGGAACGTCAAGTGCAGCATCAATTACGTCACGTGGGATAATGCCTTATGATATTTACAATGATTCAAAAAAACATTTTATTACTGGCGTTGCACCTGATGCAAAAATTCTTCCTGTAAAGGCATTATGGTTTGGTGATACTGTATATGGATGGTTATGGTCTGCAGGATTTGAGAATAAAGATCAAGAATGGAAATTCTCAGGTAAACCTAAAGTTGATATTATTTCCAACAGCTGGGGTGTTTCAAACTTTCCAACCTTTAATGCATCTCCTGGAATGGATATCTTATCATTAATTCTAAGTGTATTGACTACTCCAAATTCTTTAGATGATAACTATCCTGGTGTCACAATTATTTCAAGCGCTGGAAATTCAGGTCATGGCTATGGGACAATTGGATTACCAAATGCATCTCCGCTTGGAATTTCAGTGGGTGCAACTACTAACAATGTATTTGTTGGATATGGTCCATTCAAAGATCAACCTAGATTTGGAAATACTACAACTCATTCAAATCATATAGTTGATTTTTCAAGTAGAGGACCTGGTATTATAGGAGATCCTAAACCTGATATCATGAGTATTGGTGCTCATGGTTTCACTCCTTCAAACGTTCTAAAGACACAAAAAGATTCTAAAGATGAATCCTTCTCTTTGTTTGGAGGAACAAGTATGGCCGCACCAATTGTTTCAGGAAGTGCAGCTGTATTAATTGAAGAACTAAAAAAACAGTCACAAGACTATGATTCATTTTCTATAAAGAACATCCTAATGTCAACAGCTACTGATCTGTATAATGATCCGCTAACTCAAGGTTCTGGTTTGGCAAACATTGAATCTGCACTAGATTATATAAATGGAGAAAATGGAGTTTTTATTGTTCACAATGATAATTCATATCATAACATCAAAAACATACTTGATCCTGCAGTTGAAAAAATAAATTCTACGTCGATAGGATTTGAAAAATTCCAATTGTCTTCACGCTCATTTCCTATGACGAGCTGGTTTGCAGGACAACTTCTTCCAGGAGATAGAACAACAACAACTTTTACAATTGACAATCCCACTAATGATACTCTAACAATTAATGTAAAGCCAGAAACTCTGTCATTGATGTTAAAATCCCAGTTTAATGGTACGACTATACCTAAGCAACAAGATTCTATTCTAAATAAGACTGATACGTTCATACCAAATTATGTTAAATTATCTGAACTTGGAAATTCTACTGAACTTTTGACATTTTTTAATGACAAAAATCCCATCCCTGATGAATCTTCATTAATGGTACTAAATGTGAATTTTGATTTTAATGATTTTATGAATAAAACATCTGATACATATGCTGATGATTTGAAAATTTCATCTCTTTATCTTTATGATTGGCTCGATAACAATAATGATACTAAAATTACAAGTGATGAAATTTCTATGGTTAATAGAGCTGGTTCATGGGGAACAGTTCAAGAACTTAGAGTTTCAGAACCCAATGATAAATTTGAAGGAGTACCATTAATTGGTGTTTATCCAGTACCAACAAGGTATTCATATTGGTTAGGTGATACAAAACAAAATTCTACATCAATGGATTATACAATTTCTGCTAGCTATTATCAAAAAGAAAAATGGCCTCTTATCTGGTCTGAATCTGACACAATTACCGTTAAACCTAAAACTTCATCTACTGTTGATGTCACATTAATTACTCCAAATGATCTTCAAACTGGAGTTTATCAAGGATTTCTAACTTTTCAAGGTGACAAACATAAAGTAAATGCACCAGTATCTTTTGTAATTAAACAACCTGTTCTAGAAAATGATTCTACTATTGTAATACAAGGAACCCAAAATGATGATGTACTTTATGGAAATGGATACACAAAAGGAGCATTTGATATGGTTAATCGTTACATGGCAGGTGATTGGAGACAATATTATTTTGATATTCAAAATGAATCTATCAATACAGCTGCAATAGAACTTTCATGGATTAGTAATGACACAAACTTGTCTGTATTTGTCATGAATCCTTATGGCGAAATAATTCAAACAAATGTTCCTTCTGGAGTATTTGGACATTTTATGGGATGGGCTTCTCTTGATTGGCTTGGTAACTCTATCTTTAGTCAGGGTGGTGGTTTTTTCCCTGTAAAGAACAAAGATGATACTTCAACAGTTTTATATGTTCCAATTAACCAAACTGGAACTTATACTCTTTTAACACATTCAACTTTGTTTGGTGGTTCTTCAACAACTGAACCTATTACATTGTCAGCTAAATTTACCAACATTTCTCCAGAAATGAAAATAGATGATGTTCAAAATGAAATTGAGATAATGTCAATTCCTACAACAAATGAAAAATTTGTAATAATTAATGAAACCAAATCTAATACTGATTCTATTACTTCAAAATCTGAATTGCCATTTAATCTTGGTATTGGTATTGGTATAGTCATTGGAATTGCGATCGGAATTGTTTTGATTTTTATCATGAGACAAAAACCTCCTAAGTAACTGAACAAGGTTTATAAGCAATTTGCCGAGTACGAGAGCTGAATGTCAGAACTGGGGACAAAAAAGTCTGACGGATTATCCCGAAGAGACTTTCTAAAATTGATAGGGGCAGCAGGTACAGGATTGGCTTTTGCTCCATTTGTCCCATTTGGCAATTTTATGCCAAATCCAAATCAGGCTTCTCTTGAAAGAGTTCCAGTAATTTTACCTGATGGAACTCAAGCAAATATCAATACATATCCAATTAATCATGCTGAAGTAATCACTTATCCTGCCACTGGCGATGCTGCTCTTGATGCAGAAGCATTTCGTAAATGGCAATTCATTAGACTTCCTGAAGAATTAGGTGGAGGAAAAAAAGACACTTCTGCAATAAGAGCTTACAGTATGATTTGTTTGCATCTTTGGTGTCTTTGGAAATATTGGCCTGATGAAGGTAGAAAACGAGGTGAATGTCCATGTCATGGTAGTATGTATGATCCGTTGACAGGAACTGCGTTTGTTGGACCTGCATCTGTACAAGCATCGCCATCAAACACTTTACCTAAATTAACTTTGGATATTGATTCGGATGGTTTTGTATTTATCATGCCACCAAAGTTTAACGCAAATGATAATGGAGTAATTGGATATGGCCGTTTCGCTTGAAAGAAGAACAGGAGTTGTAGCATTCCTTTATTGGTTATGGGATGGAGTAGACAGAACCATCTTTACTGCAATTAAATTTTCATTCCCTGCAAGATTTGTTAGTCCGTTTGGATTTTTGGGCATGCTTACCTTCATTGTTTTCATTATTCTTGGTGTTTCAGGTGCTTTGCTGATGTTTTACTATCAACCCATTCTTGATAGAGCTTGGGACAGTGTTCAATTCATTAACGATGAAGTTCCATTTGGTTTTCACATAAGAAATATTCACTATCATGGCTCAAACGCTATGGTACTATTAGCTGTTCTTCACATGTATTATCAATACTTTAGTGGAAGATACAAAATTAGAAACGAAGTTCTATGGATGACCGGTGTCATTCTTGGAACAGTTACAATTCTTGAAGCTTTTACAGGATACGATGTGATTTTCAGTGAAAGAGCAGAACTTGCAATTAGTATTGCAGCGTCTCTAACTACTTCTATTCCAATTGCAGGACCGACGATTAGAGATGCGGCACTGGGAAGTGGATTCTCCGACTTTGTGTTAAGATTCTATGCCCAACATGTATTCTTGTTACCTATTGTTATGCTGGGATTAATGGCAGTACATTTCCCAAGATTCTTGGTGTTTGATGTCCCTATGGTTATGGCAATAGGTGGTGCTATTCTGATAACTGGAGGTGTGTTCCCAATTGATATGGGATTCAAGTTTGAACCTACTGTACCGCCTGGTGTTACAGTTCCAGAATGGTATCTTACAGGAATCTATGCTTTCATGAGGACACAATATGACAAATTTGTTACAGGATTGTTGTGGCCGTTATTGTTCATTATATCGTTTGTACTTATTCCATTTATTGACAGGTACAAGAAATTCTCTTGGAGAGATAGACCAATTATCACTGCATTTGGAATTACAAGTCTTGCACAGATTATGGTAACCACATATTGGGGATTCTATATTTCTCCAGATATTTCAGTTCCATTAGTAGAGCGTTTGGTAATTGATCCTTTGTTCTTCTATTCAACAATGATCTTGTTGGTACCATTAGGATTTGGGTTCACTTACATGATGATTAAACTTGCAAATGAGGCTGAAAGAAAATCTAAACTTGCAAAAAGTAATGGTCCACAAAAGGTAGCTACAATTAACCTATCTGAAAAATGGATTAATTGGTTATTAGTTGCACTTTTGGCATTCCAAGTATTCCTCAACATTGCAGCTTACAATGCAGCCTTGATTGGAATGAAGAATATCTCATTGTTCTATATTGGAATAATTCTGCTAGTATTTGCAGCATTCTTCCATGTTTACAGGTATGCTATGAGTCAGCAAAAGAATGCACCTCCACCAGCTCCTGTTCCTGTAGTTGAGGAGAAGCCAATGCTTGCAGAATCAGAAGAACCAGTTGAACAAAGTCAACTCTCTGAAGGAGAAACAACATCTGATAGTAAACCTGAAGCAAAAGAATTGGCACCTGAGGTACCTGCACCAAAAACTCAAGCAGATTTAGGAGTTGGTGCTGATGCCAATTCAAATTCTGGTTCTGATGGAGTGAAAAAATTATGAGTGCTACATCAAGTCATGCATATGGTATTGGAATGATTGCACTAATCATTGGAATGAGTGCTGTAACTGTATTTTACACTTCTTTTTATCTCCCAGAATCATTGGCAAAACCTTCGGTATCTGAACATATCTTACATCCTGAAAAAGAACTAATCATTGAAATTGTTCCTGGTGCTGTGATTGAAGGAAATGAAAACTATGTTCCAAACAAAGCTGAAGCATTGTTGGAGATTAACAATAAGGTAATTTGGCAAAATCATGATGATACTGCTCATACTGTAACTCCTGATCATAGGCATGCTGATGCTTACAGTGGCGACTTTGGTTCTACAGGTGTTCTAAAACCAGGAGATACTTACGAATTTCTGTTTACAGAAGCACAAGAAGTACACTATCACTGTCAACCTCATCCTTGGATGACTGGCTCTATAATAGTAGAGGTTAGTAGATTCTAGTTAGAATATTTTGCAAAGATTATTTTACTTTCAATCTCTTTGTGCTGTTCAATAATTGAAACTCTGAATTTAACCTCATGTTCTTTTTCTGTATTAAAATTAATTTCAGCTGAAAATTCTGCTTTGTGTTCTGGCATGACATCCTTATTGATAAACAGTCTGGATACATTTTGTGATATTTTTTTTCCATTGTATGATTTGTAAATAATGTGTTCATTTGAATCTAAAATTGTTGTATTTACAACAACACCATCATATCTTCCTGGATATGCCACTGAAATGGTTCCTTTAATTTCAGAATTTGGATGTATGTCCATTGAATTTAATTCAAATTCTAGATCTTTCATGAATTGTTTAGAATTTGGTATGAATAATAATTTTGTTAAGTGGGCCCAAAGGGCTTCGATCCCTTGACCATTGGATTAGAAGTCCAACACTCTATCCATGCTGAGCTATAGGCCCAAAAACCTAGCAATTAATTACCATTTTAAGGGTTTACAGCCATTTTTTCTGATAATTTTCTCTTTCCATTTTGAAGAGAAACTGTTGTGCATATCCTGCATATTCTCCAAAATGTTCTACAATCTTTTCATGAAGAATATCATACTGTTTTTCTGTTATTGTTTTAGTTTCAAGTTGGAATTGTTCTGAATAATATTTTTCTAAAATTCTTATCATCCATCTGTCTAATGGAAAAGATTCTAGTTTGTTTAAAGAAAATAACATTACACAATCTGCTACTTTGTTTCCAATTCCTGGAATTTTACAAATCTCCTCTTTTGCTTGGTGATAACTAGATTTTTTTAAATATTGAAAATCAATTTCTTTTAACGCTACTCTACTTGATGCCTCTTTGATAAATTTTGCACGGTATCCTACACCACAACTTTTAATGTCATCTATTGACGCTTTAGCGAGCCTTGACGAATTAGGAAACAAAAAAAATTCCTGATTTTCAAATCTCACTTTGGTTCCAAATTTTTCTGATATGTTTTCTAAACTGGTTTTGATTTTTTGAATATTAGAATTTGATGATACAATAAAAGAAATTAAACATTGAAATGGATCTTGTTCCAAAATCCTCAATCCTAAATACTGTTTAACTGCTTTTTTTGTAATCGTGTCTCTTGAAATAGATTTGATTATTTTTTCAATATTGTCTCTTTTACGAAAAAAATCTGTTTTGATATTTCGATATGATTTTACACTTCCTAAATTAGATATTTTTAATACATCTTGACCATTAACCCCATACCAATTATTGTTAATTTTTTTCCAAAGAAATACTTGGCCACTATTGATTGAGTTTTCGACATTTATGATATGATTTTTTTGCATCTTATACAGTAATTTCATCATTTACTGCAGGTGAAAATGTCTCTAGACCAAATTGTTCATGAATTTCCTTGGCAAACATCTCACAAGATTCCGTATCTCCATGAACAGTACATACTTTGGGATTTCCTTTAATTTTTTTGATCATATCAAATAGCTCTTTTCTATCTGCATGACCCGAAAATTGAAATTGTTTTACTTCAGCTGATACTTTTAGATCTTTACCTCTAGTTGAAACCATTCCCGTATCTAGCAATTTTTTGCCTGGTGTTCCTTCTCCTTGATAAGAAACGAGTGCTATTCCATTTTTACTATCAAACGATAATTGTTGTAAATAGTATACAGCATTTCCACCTACTAACATTCCTGCAGGAGAAATTACAACACATGGTTCTTCCATTGCTCTTTTTCTTTCAGTATGTTCTCTAATTGATGTTGCACTTTTGATAGCATCTGAAAATACTTTTGGATCTCTCAAATAATCTGGATGTTTAAACATTATTTCATTGACTTTCAGTGCCATCCCATCCATGATAATTCTATGTTTAAAGTTTGAACTTCTTAAAATACAAGCAATTTCTTGAGAACGCTCAACTGAAAATGATGGAATAAATAATGTTCCTTTTCTATCCATCACTTCATTTGCAAATTCTATTAGTTCTCTTTCTGATTCTTTTCTTGGTTTTTGTTCTGTCTTTGCATAAGTGCTTTCAGTAATTAACAAATCAATTTCTCCAACATCCAAATCCATTTCTCGTAACATTCTTGAACCATTTGTTTTGATATCTCCTGTATAGAAAAGACGTTTTTTCTCGGATTCTACTAACACTGTACTCCCACCTATCACATGACCTGATTCTCTTAATTCAAAGGTAGCATTTCCTTTGGTAACTTTTTGTTTAAATCCGATCTCTTTTGCATTTTTCATCATATTATTTACTTCAGGAAGATCAAATGGATGGGCATTTTTTTCAATTTTTAGCATATCTTCAATTAATAACTTTGAAAGATCAAATGTAGGTGGAGTTGCGTATACATCTGTATTCCCGCTAACAAAAAGAGATGGAACATTTCCTGAGTGGTCCAGATGAGCATGAGTAATTATTATTGCATCCAAATCTTTTGGTTTGACATGAAGTGGATATTGTGGTGGCGTACCTCTTCGTCCAAACATTACCCCATAATCTAATAGTAATTTAGTCCCATTACAATCAACTAAAAACCCTGATCTGCCAACCTCATTAGCAGCTCCTAAAACTTTAACATTCAAGAATTATGATGAATTTTTATCTACGTTAAAACCTTCTCTGAAGCGATCCGATCATTATGCCTTTCATAGAATCTACAAAAGCTTTAATTAGTGTAAGCTAAGATTCGATCGTCATGGGAAGAAGCTTCCAAGAATGGTTAGGACAACAAGATCAAGCCGTCGTCGCTAAAACACGTGCAGGTGACGAAGCAAACAAACCACTCCTAAACCAAATTAACTGGATTTGGGTTAACAATCTGATGAATCAGAAAGCAGACCTTAATCCTTCTTCAGCAGAACTACTTGACTGGGTTACTTCTGGTCAAATAGATGCAATGAGAAAATAAACGTGCAAGACACGTTATCTTTTTGTTTTTTAATTTTTTAGTCTAAACTCTGTGCATGTTTTTTGCATCGATCATTTTCATAACAGGGTTATGAATTTCAATCATGGTTTAAATAGTCACCAACCATTCTTAATTTTGTAATGCCAATAGCAATACTTCCAGACATTGATGAACAAAGATGTATCGGATGTGCACTATGTGTAGAAATCTGTACAACTCTTGGTCCAGATGTCCTTAGAGTAAAACCAGTTGAAGGCTGGAAGAGAGGTAAAGCATTTGTCTTCTACCCAGAAAGATGTATTTCTGATGGTGCATGCATCGGTGTATGCCCAACAAAATCAATCTTTTGGATGAGACCAATGAATTACACAGCTGGACAACCAGTACCTCTTCACAAAAACGGTATCTTCATCAAAGGTTGGGCAGAAGACGCTGCATTATAAGCAGAATCTTTTAGCACATTCTTTTTTCTTATTTTTAATTTTCAAAATGTATCTGTGATCATTTTTTCTAGTATGATTTTAAATCTTAAATCATGCAGATTTTTTCTTTATCTCTTTAGGCAATTTCTTTGTAAAATATTTTAGAAACTCATCTTCTTTGTCATATCTAATCTCTATAAATTTATTATTTTCAAAGAATTTTTTCCATGTCTTTTCAAATTCTAGAAATTCTTGAGGTTCAAAATTTATTCTTGCTGTCTCATGATGTGCTGCAGGAAAAATATCAGATATCTCAATTGGTATTAATCCCAAATGTGGATTGTATTGACAAACTTGCAATTCATCAAAATCTTTGAGTTTTTTTGAAAGATTTACAAATTGATGTGACAGATATCCTGGTTTTGTTGATGATTCTTTTGTAACAAGTAATTTCTTTTTCTTTGATTTGAATTCTCTTACAATTTTGTGAAATGACTGAACTTCAGGTCTATATTGATCTTCTTTATCGTATAGAAAAATTGCCTTTTCTTTGAATTTTGGTGTACCAACTTTTAAAAATTCTACATTTTCTGTCATCACTTCTATCATTTCATATAGCTTTGGATGGGCTCTTGCCTTTTTGATGACATATTCCCATAATCTTCCTTCATGAATAGCCTGTTTGACCTTTTCCACCTCTAATTTTATTGCGTAAAGGTTATGAATTGCCAATTCATTGATTTTTTCAGTTTGTTCCAATTGACGTAATTCATCAGGAGTATATTTTGAACAAATCTCACAATTACATGGAAAAAACACAATGTCTGACAAATAACGTGTTCCGTCTTCTGTGATGTATCTATCTTGTTTTGCATATAGCATATACGATGCAGAATCAAATGTATCACATCCTAACGCAACAGCAAAGGGAATAGTTAATGGATGTCCTGCACCAAATAGATGCAAAGGAATGTTGTGTGGAATCTGTTTTTTGGCTGCTACAATCATCTGAGCTAATAATTTGTATTCATATGACTCCATAAACTCAACAGGACTGCCCAATGCTAACATCTTGTATCCAATCTTAACTAGATTCTTTGTTGATTTTGCAACAAGATCAAAATGTTCTCCGCCCTGAATTGGTCCAATCCATATCTGTCCGTTATCTTCACTATCATCAAGTGTCTGTTTACAAACTTCTAAGGTGTGTTTGACATATGCTTCTGCTTTTTTAATTGGAAGTCCGAATCCTGTTGGTTTATCAAGTGGTATGGCAAAATCTGTCATTATTCCTTTTTCAAAATCTGCCATCTCTTTTGGTAAAACTGGAACGTCACCATATTCTAATACTTGATATCCTCCAGAATCTGTCATTATTCCTCTGTCATAATCAATAATTTTATGAATTCCTTTTTTGATTGCCTTTTCACCATAACTGTTTCTTGTTATGTATGCATTTGTAATTACTAAATCAAATCCAATTTCTTTAATTTTTTTTGAAGGAATAGTTTGTTTTACTGGGTGAATTACTGGAACATATGCTGGTGTCTCAATCTTTCCATGATTTGTTTCAATCATACCTATCCTACCAGCTAAATCTGTCTTTGAAATCTCAAACAAGTAATTTCTCAAATTAAAAGGTGTTATTTAATCAATCAACAAAAAACTTTTTCAAATCATTCCTATTCGTAACCAGTTCTAACCAATCTACATCCTCCCCCTGAAGATTTCCTAAAATAATTGATTCTATTTTGTTTACCACGTCTTGAATCTCTTTACCAGTTACATTAATCTGAAAAGTCTTCTCGTTAAATTGATTAATTGAATTGTGTGTAATCACCCCTAAAATTTCACTTCCTGTATTTTCCTTACTTTTTTTATCTGAATATTCACGTTGTTTGTAAACTTGGATTAAATCATATGGGCTACGTCGCAAAACTATTGCTGTTTTTACTTGTTCTTTATCTAAAACATATGGGGCCAAATGTCCTACTATAATACAATCAGAAGAAATTTCTTGTTTTAAAATTTCTTTTAACTTTTCAGTATCTACATCATTTGATTCATTATTTTTTTCAAATAGCCCTGAATTCTTTGCAATTTGATTAATATCTATAATTTTTAACTGCAATTTTTTTGCAAGTTCTTTTGAAATGGTGTGCTTGCCTACTCCTGGATTACCTGTAATGACTATTGACATATAATGAATTTGTAAGGAGGTGATTAAACGATTTCTGCAATACTAATAAGTAGAATTGGATTTTTCACATTATTGCAAATTGGTTTATTGGGTAAAGCAAATGTAGGGAAATCTACCTTCTTCTCAGCAGCAACTGAAACTCCTGTACCATCAGGAAACTTTCCATTTACAACAATTGAGCCAAATATAGGAGTTGCATACGTGAAAGCAGATTGTGCTTGTAAACATTTTGATATCAAACATGATAATGAATTATGTGTAAATGGAACTAGATTCATTCCAGTCAAGCTAATTGACGTTGCTGGACTAGTTCCTGGCGCGCATGAAGGAAAAGGATTAGGAAATCAATTCCTTGATGATGCAAGACAAGCTGAAGTTTTAATTCATGTTGTTGATATTGCTGGAACCACTGATATTCAAGGACAACCTGTACCGCCTGGAACTCATAACCCCTTAGAAGATGTTGTCTTTGTTCAAGATGAATTTGATCAATGGTTTGCAGATATTTTGAAAAGAGAATGGGATAAAATAACTCGTGAAATAGATCAAAAGCGTGCAAAACTCACTGATGGAATTGCAAAAAGATTTTCTGGGTTGGGAATTAAAGATTTTCAAGTTCAAGAAATTCTTCAAAGGTTGGGATTTATGGCTAAAAATCCTAAGGAATGGGAAGATGTAGACATTGAAACTTTTGTTAAAGAATTGAGAAAAAGTACAAAACCTATGATTATTGCTGCAAACAAAGCTGATCTATGTCAAGATCTAGATATCCTAAAAAAAATTTCAGATATTGTTATTCCATGTAGTGCTGAAACTGAATTATTATTACGAAAAGCATCAAAAGCTGGTATTGTAAATTATTCATCTGGCGATGAAGGATTTACCGTTGTTGATGGAAAAGAAATCCCCCTACCTCAACAAAAAGCTCTTGAACTTGTAAAATCTGTTTTTTCAAAGATCCCTTCTACTGGAATCCAAAAAATACTAAACACTGCAGTTTTTGATTCTCTAAAATTTATTGTAGTGTATCCTGTTGAAGACGAGACAAAATTGACCAATAAAGATGGAATTATTTTGCCTGATACAAAATTAATTCCACAAGATTCCACCGCTAAAGATTTGGCAAGCTTGATTCATGCCGACATTGCAAAGGGATTCTTACATGCAATTGACTGTAAGACAAAACAACGGATTAGTGGTGATCAAAAACTAAAAAATGGCGACGTCATCAAAATTGTTTCAACTCTAAGTCATGGATAATATGTTAGGCCTTGGAATTGAAAGCACAGCTCACACATTTTCATGTGCTATTATAGAAAAAAAAGGAAAAAAAGGCAAAATATTATCTGATGTTAGAAAAATCTATCGTCCTGAAGAAGGTGAAGGAATTCATCCACGTGAAGCCTCTAGACATCATATTGATAATAGTTCTATTGTTTTATCTGACTGTCTTAAAGAAGCAAACGTTTCAATCACTGATTTAGACATTGTTTCATATGCAGCTGGCCCTGGTTTGGGTCCTTGCTTACGAGTTGGTGCTGTAGTTGCAAGATCTTTATCATCATTTTACAAAATTCCAATCTATCCAGTTAATCATGCAATTGGACATATTGAATTAGGAAAGTTGCTAACTGGAGCAACTAATCCATTGGTACTTTTAGTATCTGGAGGACATACAATGCTTTTGGCATTTTTAAATAAACAATGGAGAGTTTTTGGTGAAACCTTGGATATTACATTGGGTCAATTGCTTGATCAATTCGGACGATCAATTGGATATGCTTCCCCTTGTGGAAAAAATATAGAAGAATTGGCAACTACATCTTCAAATTATGTTACCTTACCTTATTCTGTAAAAGGAAATGACGTATCTTTTTCTGGATTATTATCTGCCACAAAATCTGTTGCCTTGAAAAGTAAAGAAGATGCATGCTATTCACTCCAAGAAACTGCATTTGCAATGATTAGTGAAGCAGTTGAACGTGCATTATCTTTTACAAGAAAAAAAGAGTTAATGATTGTAGGTGGAGTTGCAGCAAACAAACGATTATCAGAAATGCTACAAGATGTTTGTAAGAGACATGGCTGTGGTTTTTTCGTTGTACCATTAAGATATGCGGGTGATTGTGGAAGTCAAATTTGTTGGACTGGTTTATTGGAATCTCAAATTAAAGAAGGCGTTTCTTTAAAAGATACTTTTGTGACTCAGTCTTGGAGATTAGATTCTGTTAAGGTAGATTATTGATTTTTGTTTTCACTGATAGTTTGATCAATGATCTTTACCCAGCTTTTTGTATTAAAAACTCCAAATTTGTAAGTTTGTTCTCCTTCATCTGTTTTTGCTGTAAAACAAACTTTTTTCATTAACAAGCCTTCTTTCCATGTTTTTGTAATTTTATCTAACGAAATATCCAAGATTGTTTCTCCAAAATGTTTTGAAAAATCCATAATCCTTGCATTTGTTTTGTCAAATGCTATCCTCTTATTTGTTAATGTTAAAATTCCTGCTCCTAATTTGTCTTCGCTACAATCTTCCTGCTTTATCCTTTTTTCTCCTTCATCCATGATTGACTTTTATTGAATTCCTCAGGATATAATGTTAATGAAATTACTTAAGAAAGGAGCTGAAGCTGATATCTATCAAACTAAATGGCAAAATTCTAAAGCAATTTTAAAAATAAGGAAAATTAAAAGATACCGAAATTTTTCACTTGATTCAAAAATTCGTAAACAAAGAACAATCAAAGAATCTCAAATGCTTTCACTTGTAAAATCATATGGTATACCTACTCCACTTGTTTATTTTGTAAATCTAGATAAAACTTCAATAATAATGCAAGAAATCTCTGGGAAACCAATTCATGATTTACCTGAACGAAAAATAATTGAATTGTCAAAAGAGATTGGAAAATTAGTTGGGAAATTACACAAGAACGGAATAATGCATGGAGATTTGACAACCTCAAATTTTATTTTGTTTCAAAATAAAGTATATGTCATTGATTTTGGGTTATCTCAGATTTCAATTAAACCTGAAGATCACGCTGTTGATTTGAGATTAATTAAAGAAATTCTTAATAGTGCACATGCAAAAATTATGATTCCGTCATGGAAAAACTTCCTTTATGGATACAAATCTATTGTAGGCGATGCCTATTATAGAAAAATAACTAAACTAGTTTCAGATATTGAAAGTCGTGGTCGATATGCACAAGTCGTATGATCTATATTTTGTATCTTCCAACAAGCACAAATTTCTTGAAGCCCAAAGCATTCTAAATCTTCATGGGATTAATCTTAGATTTTTAAAATCTAATTTGAAAGAACTTCAATCTCATTCACTACAAAAAATTGCACTGGCAAAAGCAAAAGATGCATTTTCTAAATTCCATAAACCTGTAATCATTGAAGATGATGGATTGTTTATTGATTCAATAGAAGGATTTCCAGGTCCATACTCTTCTTATGTTTTTAAAACAATTGGAAATAAAGGCATTCTCAATTTGTTAAATAATAAAAGAAAAGCAAAATTTGTTTCAATAATTACTTATTGTGATAAAACAACTCTCAAATCTTTTCAAGGACAACTTTGTGGAAAAATTTCTAAAACTCAAAAAGGAAAAGGTTGGGGATATGACCCAATTTTCATTCCAAACAATTCAACAAAAACATTTGCTGTCATGAATAATAAAAATAAAATCTCTCATAGATATATTGCACTCAAAAAATTTTCTAAATGGTATTTACGTAAGAAGGAATAAAACGATCAATAAACCGTTCATTGTTTTGTAATATTGAAATCCTTGAAACAATACTTTCATCCATTACTGAAAATATTTTACTTTGCTTTGCAATTTCTTGACTGAATTTCTTTACTTCTTCCATTTCTAACATATTATCATGTTCTAATCTATTTGTTGAACGACCAATATGCATGTAAGATTTAATTTCAATAAAATGCGGACTTGCTTTTCTGAACATTTCAGCAAAAGCTGGAATCCCTTCTTTTTGATCATTATAACCTCTAATCAAAGTAATTCGTAACACTGTCCTAGTATCCAAATTCTTTAACATGTCCAAAGTTCTATTCCATCGCTCCCAAGAGTCATCATATTTTGGCTTGTTTATTCTCATAAATGATTCATAATCTGAAGCATTTGTTGACAAATACAATTGTGTTGGTAATGCATCTTCGTCTTGTAGTTTTTGAATCATATCTGGTTCTTGTCCATTTGTTACAAGGAAAATTGATTTTGTAGCTTCAAGTGAATTTAGATACTTGATTAATTGTGGAAGTTTAGGATACATTGTAGGTTCTCCAGATAATGAAATTGCATAATGGCTAGGTAGTAATGATTCATCTAATCTTTGTTTATCATTTCTTGAATCTCCATAATATCCATTGATTAATTTTTTTCTTTCAGCCATTAATTTACTTAAAATTTCTTCAGGTTCTGCAACTTGTTCTGGTTCCATCTTCATTGAATCATAAAATTCCATTGGTCTCCAGCAATACACACATCTATTTTCACAATGCATTCCAGCTGGAGAAAATTCCATGCACCTGTGAGTAGAAATTCCATAAAATTTGTGTTTGTAACAACTTCCTTCATGTTTGAATGATTTTTTTGTCCAATGACATAATTCTACAGTAGAATGATCAGCTACACCATACTTAGCTTTTTTCAGTTGTTCTGATATTGCAGGTTTGATCTGAATTAGACCTTCATCCTCTTCAATTGTTTCCCCAGAACAACTCATGAGTTCAGATCGTGTTTTGGTTTACTTAAATTGATCGAGTTTTTTGTCCAACATGGAAACTTTTCCCAAAACTTTTGATATTTTTAGTCGATTCTAGAGTGAGGTTTAATAACTGGATCCTCGACGTATTTTTAGGCTTTGAACAAAATACACTCGATATCTTTCCTATTGTTACTTGTAACCACATTAACTAGTATGCCCATAAATCCTGCTTTTGCTGCCGTTGATGACTTTGATAATGACGGTATTGAGAACTCTGTTGATGCCTGTCCAAATTTACAAGAAGACTATGAAGGTACTGTGGATGGATGTCCATCAAATTTTGTACCTTGGTATGATGAAGATTATGACGGTATAGAAGATCATATTGATCAATGTCCAAATCTTAGAGAACATTACAATAAATTCCAAGATGAAGACGGTTGTCCTGATACTTTACCTGGTACAGGACCTGGTGGTGCACCAGATTCAGATGGTGATGGTTTTATCGACTTAGTTGACTTATGTCCAAATCAACCAGAAACTTTCAATGGTGTTTTAGATAGAGATGGTTGTCCAGATAGTTATGGTTCCGGTGATAGAGATAGAGATGGAGTTCCAGACTTTGCTGATCAATGTCCATTAAGTGCTGAAAACTATAATCGATTCCAAGATGAAGATGGTTGTCCTGATACTTTGAAGGATTCTGCTTTTATTGATACCGATAATGATGGAATACAAGATAAAATTGATTTGTGTATAAATGAACCAGAAGTATACAATGGTTATAGAGATTTAGATGGTTGTCCAGATGTTTCTTTAGATTCTTCATTTAATGATAGAGATGGTGATGGAATTGCAGATCAGTTTGATATATGTCCTGATCATCCTGAAACATTCAATAGATTTTCTGATTATGACGGTTGTCCAGATAGTATTCCTCCATTTGATGGTACACTAAATGATGCTGATGGTGACAGAATTATGGATGCTAATGATGCTTGTCCATTAGAACCAGAACGTTACAATGGTTTTGAAGATGATGACGGTTGTCCAGACATTCCTCCTTACTCAAGTGACAATGATTCTGATCTTGATGGAATTCCAAACAGTATTGATCAATGTCCAACTGTAAAAGAAACTTACAATAAATTCCAAGATGATGACGGTTGTCCAGACTTTGTAACCTCTGATAAAGGAATTCCTGATTCAGATGGTGATGGAATAAATGATTACAATGATTTATGTCCAAATCAACCAGAAACTTTCAATGGTATTTTTGATAGAGATGGTTGTCCAGATAATGATTCTTCATCTGACAGAGATGGAGATGGCGTTCCAGATAATTTAGATGCATGTCCAACTGCAAAAGAAACTTACAACAATATTCAAGATGATGACGGTTGTCCAGATGGCAAAGGTGGATTATTAGGATTAGATAATGATGGTGACGGTATTGCTGATTTGAATGACAAATGTCCTCTTCAACCAGAAACTTTCAATGGTTATCAAGACCAAGATGGTTGTCCAGATCTTTCAGTATTGGATTCTGATGGTGACGGTATAAGAGATACATTAGATCAATGTCCATCAGATCCAGAAACTTGGAATCGTTATCAAGATCATGATGGTTGCCCAGATAACCCTACAGAATCTGATTCTGATCGTGATGGAATTTTAGATTCTGTAGATCAATGTCCACTTGTTAGAGAAAGATATAATGGATATCTAGATGAAGATGGCTGTCCTGATTATCCTGACTTTATTACTTCTTTAGATTCTGACTTTGATGGAATTCCTGACAAATCTGATAAATGTCCATTTGTTCCAGAAACTTACAACAAATTCCAAGATCTAGATGGCTGTCCTGATTATGTAGGAGATAACAAAGGTACTCCAGATTCTGATAATGACGGAATAAATGATTATGATGATCATTGTCCAAATCAACCAGAAACCTATAATGGAATTTTAGATAGAGATGGTTGCCCTGATGATTATATTTTAAAGAATGACAGAGATATGGATGGTATCCCAGATGCCATCGATGCATGTCCAACTGCAAAAGAAACTTACAACAAATTCCAAGATGATGACGGTTGTCCTGACACAGTTTCAAAATCATTTGTAGTTGATTCTGATAATGATGGAATTAATGATGTTAAAGACAAATGTCCATTAGTAGCTGAAAATTATAATGGATTCCAAGATGATGACGGTTGTCCTGATGTAGATGATACTCAGCCTGATTCTGACGGTGATGGTGTTCCAGATGTAATGGATATGTGTCCACAACAAAATGAGGTTTGGAACAGATATGTTGACTATGACGGTTGTCCTGACACTATCCCAATAGGAAATGTAACTGTAGACAGTGATCAAGATGGTATAAGCGATACAATTGATTTATGTCCAAATGAGAAAGAATCTTGGAACAAATACAATGATCATGACGGTTGTCCAGATATTGCACCTGAGCAATCTAGATACAAACATGATGCTGACTTAGATGACATTATCAATGAAAATGACATATGTCCTCTAGAACCTGAGGATTATGACGGTGATAGAGATACAGATGGATGTCCAGACTCATAGGTGTATCTAGATGAAAAAACAATACCTTTTAGGATTTTTACTTTTACTAACCTCTACTATTGGAATGATGCCTTCAAGTGTTTTTGCTGCTGATCCAATAGATACTGATGGTGACGGTGTTCCAAATAATTTAGATCAATGTCCACATCTTCTCGAAGACTATGATCCAGAATATGGCAATAACATAGACGGTTGTCCTGCTGATTTTGTACCATGGTATGATGCTGATTATGATGGTGTAGAAGATCATATCGATGATTGTCCAACTGTAAAAGAAACTTACAACAAATTCCAAGATGATGACGGTTGTCCAGATTTATCTCCTAACACGCCAAAAGGAATTGCTGATTCTGACGGTGATGGTTATCCTGATTTTATGGATTCATGTCCAAACAGACCAGAAACATTCAATGGAATTGATGACAAAGACGGTTGCCCTGATAATGCTATGACTCAAAAAGATTCTGATCGTGATGGAATTTCCGATGGTCTTGATGCATGTCCACTAGAACCTGAAACTTATAACAAATTCCAAGATTCTGACGGTTGCCCTGACTCTGCAGATACTGTTAAGCCACAATACCAATTCCCAGATACTGACGGTGATGGAATTGAAGACAGATGGGATTCCTGTATTGATGAGCCAGAAAATTATAATGATTATCTAGATTGGGATGGATGTCCTGATGTACCTGGTGTTACTTCCTTAGAAGCACCAGACGCTGATTATGACGGAATTCCAGATGATGTCGATGAATGTCCTTTAGATCGTGAAAATTACAATAAATTCCAAGATTCTGACGGTTGTCCAGATGAATTACAATTAAAATTAACTGGAGATGTAGATGGCGATGGCATTCCTGATAACTTAGATTCTTGTCCATTCAGTCCTGAAACCTATAATAAATTCCAAGATGCTGATGGATGTCCTGATTATGTTGCAGATAACAAATTTGCATTTGATACTGACGGAGATGGAATAATTGATAATCTTGATTTATGTCCAAACCAACCAGAAACATACAATGGTTTCTTAGATTCTGACGGCTGTCCTGACAAGAATTCAAATTCCGATAAAGATTTTGATGGTATTATTGATGTGCTTGATGCATGTCCACTAGAACCTGAAACTTATAATAAATTCCAAGATTCTGACGGCTGTCCTGATTCTGCAGATACTGTTAACCCACAATACCAATTCCCAGATACTGACGGTGATGGAATTGAAGACAGATGGGATTCCTGTATTGATGAGCCAGAAAATTATAATGATTATCTAGATTGGGATGGATGTCCTGATGTTAAAGGAGTAACTGGAAGTGATATGCTTGATGCTGATTACGATGGACTTGCAGATCATTTAGATCAATGTCCAACATTAGCTGAAAGATACAATGGCTTTGAAGATGATGACGGTTGTCCTGATGGTATTGATTACAAAACTATTGGTGACTCTGATGGTGATGGTATCTATGATGATTTAGATCAATGTCCTAATGCAAAAGAATCTTACAATAAATTCCAAGATGAAGACGGTTGTCCGGATTATATTGCTGACAATAAAATGACTGCAGATACTGACGGTGATGGCATTCCTGATATTATTGATTCATGTCCAAACCAACCAGAAACATACAATGGCTTCTTAGATTCTGACGGCTGTCCTGACAAAGTTGCATCAAACCTAGATACTGACGGAGATGGAATTCCAGATGTATTTGATGCATGTCCACTAGAACCTGAAACTTATAATAAATTCCAAGATTCTGACGGCTGTCCTGATTCTGCAGATACTGTTAACCCACAATACCAATTCCCAGATACTGACGGTGATGGAATTGAAGACAGATGGGATTCCTGTATTGATGAGCCAGAAAATTATAATGATTATCTAGATTGGGATGGATGTCCTGATGTACCTGGTGCAGAATCAACTACTCCTACATATGCTGATTCTGACGGTGATGGCTATCCTGATGTAACTGATTCTTGTCCAACTAGTCCTGAAACATGGAACAAATATCTAGATTGGGATGGTTGTCCTGATACTGCTCCAGAACAACAAAGATTTGTGCATGACGACGACCTAGATGATATCATTAATGACGAAGATTTGTGTCCATTTGATCCAGAAGACTATGATGGTGACCGTGATTTAGACGGTTGTCCTGATCCATAGTCTCCTCAAATTTCTAATTTTAGAAGAATCTATTTAACGTGAGACTTAATAAATACTTGATAATAGCGGAGTCAGATAGAATGAAAAAACAATATCTTTTAGGATTTTTACTTTTACTAACCTCTACTATTGGAATGATGCCTTCAAGTGTTTTTGCTGCTGATCCAATAGATACTGATGGTGACGGTGTTCCAAATAATTTAGATCAATGTCCACATCTTCTCGAAGACTATGATCCAGAATATGGCAATAACATAGACGGTTGTCCTGCTGATTTTGTACCATGGTATGATGCTGATTATGATGGAATCCAAGATCATATCGATGATTGTCCAACTGTTAAAGAAAATTACAATAAATTCCAAGATGAAGACGGTTGTCCTGATTTATCTCCTGAAGGTAAACAAGGAATTACTGATTCTGACGGTGATGGTTATCCTGATTTTATGGATTTATGTCCAAACAGGCCAGAAACTTTCAATGGATTTGATGACAAAGACGGTTGTCCTGATGATGCTTCTAGTTTGAGAGATAGTGACAGAGATGGAATTTCCGATGGTCTTGATGCATGTCCACTAGAACCTGAAACCTATAATTTCTATCAAGATACTGACGGCTGTCCAGATAATGTTGATACTGTTGATTCTCTTTATGTATTCCCAGATACTGACGGTGACGGAATCGACGACAGATGGGATCAATGTCTGAATGAACCAGAAAACTATAATGGATACTTGGATTGGGATGGATGTTCAGATGTTCTTGGTGCAGATTCTAATGGTTTGATTGATTCTGATTATGATAGCATTCTTGATTCTGTAGATGCATGTCCATTTGAACGTGAAAATTTTAACAAATTCCAAGATGAAGACGGTTGTCCAGATGAAGTTGAACTTTCAATTTCTGGTGATTCTGACGGTGATGGAATTTTAAATCAATTTGATGTATGTCCTTATTCAAAAGAAACTTACAACAAATTCCAAGATCAAGATGGTTGTCCAGATTTGATAGCAGATGGTTCAATAACATATGACTCTGACGGCGATGGAATTGTTGATAATCTTGATTTGTGTCCAAACCAACCAGAAACTTTCAATGGATTTTCTGATCAAGATGGTTGCCCTGATAAGAACAACTCTCTTCTTGATTCTGATCAAGACGGTATTCCAAATATCTCCGATGCATGTCCACTAGAACCTGAAACTTATAATTTCTTCAAAGACGGTGATGGCTGTCCAGATTCATCTAACTCTATTGTTTCATCTTATGTATTTCCTGATCTTGACGGCGATGGAATCGATGACAGATGGGATCAATGTCTGAATGAACCAGAAAACTATAATGACTTTTTAGATTCTGACGGTTGCCCTGATGTTGCTGGTTTTTCAAAACCTGCTTTACCAGATGCTGATTATGATGGAATTCCAGATGAATATGATTCATGTCCTACCCTTGGAGAAAAATATAATGGCTTCCAAGATGATGACGGTTGTCCAGATACTATAGCATATGATTCCTATGGCGATGCTGATTTTGATGGCATTACTGACAATGTTGATCAATGTCCTAACTCTAAAGAAACTTACAATAGATATCTAGATGAAGACGGCTGTCCAGATCTAATTCCTGATAACAAGCGCACAGCAGATTCTGACGGTGACGGAATTCCTGACATTCTGGATTCTTGTCCTGCTCAACCTGAAACGTATAATGGCTTCCAAGACAAAGATGGCTGCCCTGATAAACTAGTGTTTACATTAGATTCTGATCAAGATGGTATTCCAAATATCTCAGATGCATGTCCCCTAGAACCTGAAACTTATAATTTCTATCAAGATACTGATGGTTGTCCAGATTCAATTAGTACTGCTATTCCGTCTTACATATTTGCCGACTCTGACGGTGATGGAATAGATGATAGAAAAGATGCCTGTCTTGATGAACAAGAGAACTATAACGGTTATCTAGATTGGGATGGTTGTCCTGATGTATTGGCAGCAGAATCTACTACACCTACACGACCAGATTCTGACGGTGATGGATACTATGATGCAATTGATTCTTGTCCAACAAATCCAGAAACATGGAATAAATACAATGATCATGATGGTTGTCCTGATACTGCTCCAGAACAACAAAGATTTGTCCATGATGACGACCTAGATGATATCATTAATGACGAAGATTTGTGTCCATCAGATCCAGAAGACTATGATGGTGATCGTGATTTAGACGGTTGTCCAGATCCATAATCTCCACAAATTTCAACATGCTTCCAAAATTCTCCAGTCTTGCATTTCTAGCTCCTATGGCAGGAGTAAGTGATCCAGCTCTTAGATTACAATGTAAAAAAATGGGGGCTGGATTAGTGGTGACAGAATTTACAAATATTCATAGTATTATTGCAAAAGAAAATCAACTTAAAGAAAAAATGAAAACAATTCAAGAATTTATCGAATATTCTGATGAAGAACGACCATTATCAATTCAATTATTTGGTTCTGATCTAATTGCCTTAGAAAAGGCAGCTAAAATTGTAGAACCTTTTTTTGATATTATTGATTACAATATGGGCTGTCCAGCTCCACACATTACTCAACAAATGGCAGGTGGTGCATTATTGCAAGAAGTTAATTTAACACAACAAATTTTCAGCACACTTGTAAATGCAGTTAAAAAACCTGTGACTCTAAAGATTCGTTCTGGAGTAACTGAAGCAAGCAAATTCCTCTTTAGAGATATTGCAGAAATTGCTGAAGATGAAGGAATTGAAATGATCACTCTTCATCCAAGAACTGTAAGCCAAGGATATTCAGGAAAATCTGATTGGGACATGATTAAAGAACTCAAAGAAATTTCTAGTATTCCGATTGTTGGAAATGGTGATATTACAACTCCTGAAGAAGCAAAAAATATGATTGATAGAACTAATTGTGATTATGTTATGATTGGTAGGGGTGCAATGGGTAATCCCTTCCTTTTTGAACAAATTAATGATTATCTGAAAACTAATTCTTACAAAGAATACACATTCAATGATAGACTGGATTCATTTTTTGATTATTTGCATCTTACAAATCAATACAAAATAAAATTTGCAAATATCAAAGGTCAAGCAATGAGATTTACTAAAGGACTGAAAGGTGGTTCTAAACTACGTTCTAAAATTACTATGACAAAAAATATTGAAGAACTGGAAAAGATCATGAAAGATGCTTATAGTCCATCTTAGAAATATTTCAAAAAACTGACAATATCTTTACATTCATCCAAGTTATATCTCGATTTCACTTTAAATTTTTAAGTAAATTGGATTATTCTTATATATTTCAACAAAGCATTTTAAGTATGAAAATCGGAGTTGAGTCATAATTGGCCACAGCTTATGTTCTCATAAATTGTGAGCTAGGTTCTGAAGAATCTGTTATCTCAGAACTAAAATCTATTGAAGGTGTTGTTGAAGTACATGGTACCTTTGGTGCATACGATATTTTGGCTAAAGTAGAATCAAGTCAAGTAGAAGCACTTCGTGAAACCATTACTTGGAAGATAAGAAAAATTCCTAAAATTAGATCAACCCTGACCCTCATGGGAATTGAAGGTCAACAATAACCCTTCAAACTCCTCTGCTTTTATACTCAAATTGTAATAATGTGCTATCCCTTCAAAAAACATGTCCCCCAAAGGGATACCAACCTGAGAGGAGTAGTTACCCTCTCAGCAGTAATATTTTCAATTTCTAATGTATGTTTTGATAAAAGAAAATGATTAGAGGGCTTCAGGACCACTCTTTTTAGATGCTATATTCAGAACGCTATCTACATTGGACACGGCAATAATTCCGTCTCCTCCTTTTCCAGTAAAAGCTGCATCAGCAATTGCTGAGGAAATTTTTTCTACGTCTGAGTCATCTACAATTGTACTTACAGTTGCAACCTGGTTGTATTCTGCAGTTACATGACCGGTTCCTCTACCAGATCTCATTTCTTGTCTGGCTCCAGAACCTCTGCCTTTTCCTTCTAAAATGGTGAATCCCCCTACAATGTCTTTAATTGCGTCAGTGACTGCACCAATTTTAGTTGCTTGAACAGTTGCCTCAATTCGTTTCATTTGCATTCTTTTTTTCGTATTGTTTAAAAAAGATCATATGTTTTTATTCAAATTTTATGATACTATTCATCAATTGGTTATGTCATAATCCTCTGGCCTTTTTAATACTAAAAGAGAGTAAGATTATGAAAAGTGATGAAAAAAGATCTCATAGGCTAAACTACCTTTTACGGTGTTATTTATCCAATCCAAAAGAAACTGATCTATTTCAAAGAGCAAAACAAATGGGAGTTACTGATTCAACAGCCAAAGATTACATAAGAACAGTAATCATTCAAGCCCAAAAAATCTACTCAAAATAGCTTTCTGACATATATTCATAAATAATCACTTTGAGAGAAAATAAACATGACAGATCCATTGCTGGATGATGTAAAGGCTCTTTTGGATAAAGATTTTGGAGATGATAGAATTCTAAAACAGATCTGTAGGGCATGTGAGCGTAATGAAGTTATTAGTAATTATGAAAGAAACTATGTCCGAAAATTAGCTGAAAAACATTTAGGAAAAAAACCTGAATCTCCTCAACCTACTGTTGAACAAAAACCAGTTGTACCTGATGTTGTGATACCTGAAACTCCCTCTATTTCACAAACTCAATCATTTCAAACTCAACCTGAAATTAATTATTCAAAACCAAAAAATAAAAAAATTATGTTGGGTATTGGGGGTTTGGCCTTGATAATCATTATAGCTGCTGCAGTATCCTTTAGTGGTGTTACAATTGGAACTCCAAAAATAGATACTATAGACACTATTCCAACTTCATTGTCTATTGAAACCGATTTAACATCATACAAAAACAAGGATCTCATTTCAATCAGTGGGATTTCTGATATTTCTGGAACCGTTAACATTTCAATCAAAAACCAAAATAATGAATTAGTATGGACAGAAGAAATTTCATTAAAAAATAATGGACAATTTTCTACCCTAGCTATTGCAGGAGGTTCAGGATGGGAAAAATCTGGAACTTATACAATAATAGTAGATAACGGTAAAGAAACAAAATCAAATACTTTTGGATTTACAAAATAGTTCCTTCAAATTCTTTCCAATGAGAGTCAACCAAATCTCGTAATCTTTCAACGCTTATTTCATTCATGTATTCCCGATAAACAATGAATTTGTTTTGTTTACCAATGTCATCCCCGTAAATATCTGTAGTATTCTTTGGTATGGCACCTGACTTCCATTGATTCATCTCAAAAATCCATATCGTTGAATCTGGATTGGAAAAATCAATATCGTCACATCCAACAATATACAGATAACATTTAGTTGCAATGTTTAATTTTTCATGCAGTTTTTCATAAGCGATCATTTGACCTTTTGCTATGTTGATTTTATCATTATGAAATCCCTTGAATTCTAAAATAATGAAACTTCCTTTGTGTTCAATCAACCAATCTATGTCAGTACCTCCTGAGGCTATCATTCCGTGCACAATCAAATCCCCTAAAACCTCTCTTCCACGAGTGAATTCTGATTCATCAAAAATCTGATATTTTGCCTTGGCACTTTTTCGAATGATTTGTTTTGATGTTTGATTAGTCTGATTTTTACTATCTTTTTCATAAAATGTATCAATCAAATCCCTGGTCTCATTAGGCATAACCTCTAAAATTTATCACCAAATGATAAGAGAGTTTGTAAAATTTAGTAAAGTATATGATTTCTCTAATCTATCTGCAAAAAAATTCGTTTCCTGTGCCTTTGTACAGAACAAAATACTCTTCTGGATTCTTTCTGTCTTTTTTTGCATTCAAAGCATCTTGATACATTTCAAAATGTTCAATTAGATACAATTGATTTCCTGGCTCTGCAAAATAATCTATTCCAACCAAATCGAATCCTTTTTCAGGAGTCAGTTTGATCTTTTCATCCTCAAAAATATCTCTGGCCAATTTTTAAAATTATTATAAAATCTATTGATCATAAATCATTAGAGTTTTTTCTTCTAATAATGCGTGTAAGTTATGAACAGAACGATAAACATCTGATTCTTTTTTTGCTCCAGTACATACTAGTTTACCAGATGCAAATAACAAGATTACCGTTTTAGGATCAAGCATTCTATGAATGAGACCTGGAAATTGCTCTGGCTCATACATACTTCTTGGTAATGTTCTTGCAGCTTTCTCCAAATGAATTTTTCCTCCAAGATTTATTGCTGCAACTATGTTTTGAACCGTAATCACTGCATCTTTCTTAATTTTGATTTTACCTTTTCTTAATTTTTGAACAACGGTATTGACTGCTTTTATCGCCATTTCTTCTGATTTAGCTCCTGTACATACCATTTTACCTGTTCTGAAAATCAGTGTTGCAGTTCTGGGATTTGTTAATCTAAATACAAGACCTGGAAATTGTTCTGGATGATATTCGGTGTCTGGAAATTTTTCTGTAATTTCAATTAGATCAATTTTTTGATCTACTGATGCGGATGCAACTACATTTTCAACACTGACAATTGGCTTAGTTTGAGGCATAACGAGGGACTTTATATATCCCCTTTATATATACTAGTCCAACTTTTCTGCAATCTTTCTGTTTTCTAATGATGTCCAATCCATTGGTATCTATATTCTTCATCAATAATTTCTGATACAATCTCTTTGTTTTTGATTTTAGTTTTTGGAATTTTTACCTCAAAAAAACCCAACTGACCTTTCCAAGGAATTGGAATCCTAAACGGTTTGGCATTTTTTAACATGAATCCAAAAGTTTTGTTTTGAAATTTTTTTGATGCAAAATGGAATTTTCTATCTGATTTGATTTCTTTAATTGAATTATATTGTTTAACATCATATAATATTGCTTTACCAATGATTGCACCAGTTACAAATTTTTTTCCGATCTTCAATCTTTTAGAATCTTCTGTTCTAACTTTTAATGGAGAATGAATTAAAAATTCGCCACGAAAACTTGTATTCCAGCTTCTTAATTCAATAGTTTTTTTTCCTAAAATTATTAAATCAGCAAATGGTTGAGATATTGAAAGGCATTTCAAATTATTCTCTAGCTACTTGAATGTATTCTCCAGGGTTTTTGCCTCTTCCTTCAGGCAAATTAGTAATTCCACCATTCAAACTTTGAGTAACTATTCCTTTGCTAGCTAAAACCTGTGCAGTCATAAGTGATGTATTTCCTGCCATACACACAAGTAATGACTTTCCTTTGGAACCTTCTAGCTCTTTACTGAGTTCTTCGGGAATTTGTTGTGTTGATAATAGATTGTTAATGGTAGATGCTTTTGGTACAGTAATTTTTGATTTGTCAACACCTAGTGATTTTGCAATAATTTCAATTCCTTCTTCTTTAGGTGTATATTGTGTGTGAACCCAAATTATATTGTCATAATCATCTGCAACAGCAGCTGCGTCTTCTACTGATATTTTCATTGGAGGTTTATCTTGTGAAATTTGCTCAAAATTCTTTCTGTATTTTTCAATCCCATCAGCAATCATTACCACTGCTTTTTTGATTTCCCCCTTGTATGCCATCTCTAGTGCTGCAAAAAGCTCCAATGCACTGCTCTCACCAATATCATGTCCCTTATCTACCATAAACTTGAGAAGGAATTTTATATTCTCAAAATCAACTTCATGTTCTGTATATGATTCAGGGTTGTATAGTGTGAGGCCTTCTGCCTTTGATTTTGTCCTGATTCCTGCTACATCTTGGCCTAATGGTGGAAAAACAACATGAACAGACTTTTTGTTGTATTTCTCAGACATGTACTTGCTTAGACCCCCTGATGTGCCACCTGTTCCAAATGAACAAAAGAGTGCATAGTCTTCTAATGAATCCCCATTTTCGTGCAACTGTTGATCAATTTCAGGTGCAGTGACTGTATTGTGAATGTCAATGTTTAATTCATTATCGTATTGTTTTGGGCAAAACATATTGTAAATCTCTGCCAAGAATCTTGCTAGATTAATGATATCTTGTTTTGCTAGTAGCTCTTCAATCTCTCCAAGGTTATCGTCAAAGACTTGAGGATCAAATCCAATTTCAGTTAATTGTGAACGAATATTTGCAGCAGTTGCCTTTGCTGCCATCTCATCAGCCTTGTTCTCCATTCCAGGAGCTGGACAAATATCCATATCTAAATCCATAATTTTGATATTTTCATTTCTTAATTCTTTGAAGACACCTTCTTGCAATTTTCTTGAAACAAGTGCAACTACGGTTACTCCAAGTTTTGATAATAGGCCTAGTGCAATTCCAAAGTTACCTGATGTAGCCTCAATTACTATTCTTTTTCCATTACATTTTCCAGATTTAATTGCCTCGTGAATGATATGTGATGCTGCTCTTACTTTGATAGATCCACTAAGTAATTCTGAATCAAATTTTCCGTAAATTTTGAAATCCTTGTCATCTAGATTTAGTTTAAAGACACTTTTGGCACACTCTTTCAAGTCTGCAGTTAGATCAACTAATGGCGTTGCATTTACAATCTTGCCTCCTTCTTTGTGTGGGATTTTGTTCCATACTTCTTCTTCAAATTTTTGTAATAATGCAGGATCGTAATTTTGATTTTCTGACAATTTCTAAATCTACTGATTTTTTCTCAATAAAATATCTATAGAAAATTAGTTCAGCCTATTTTCAATTTAGATGTCTAAAATTTTGATGACCTTGTTTGGAATGTCTCTTAGACGGCTTACTGCCATAGTTTTTTCATATCCTAAATGTCTTAGATTGTTTGCGATAGTTGTGGCCCTTACTGTATTTGGTCCTAGGCCTAGAGCAACCATGTTTATACCCAATCCTTTTAGTGATTTTGTCATGTTTCTTACTGCGTCAGGATCTGATGGTTCTCCATCTGTTAATGTCAAGAAAATATCTGGCCTCTTTGATTGTAGAATAGGAAACATTTTGTCATAAACTTCTGCTAATGGGGTTGAACCATTTGCAACAATTTGTGCTAGTCGTTTTGCAGTAATATTGTTCCATTTAACATTGTCTGGTTTGATGGACCAACATATCATTGTTCTATTTTCTGTACTAAATGCATAAACTGCAAATTTGACTTTAAGAAATGCCAATACTTCACATAGTGCCAAAGTAGCTTTTTTGTATTCAATGGCATCTGATGCAATGCTAGAAGAATGATCTAATAATATTACAATTTTTGTTTTTATTGACTTTTTTACATCAGTAAAAAATGGTTCATTACCATCAATGTAATTTTCTTCATCAAATTCATCTCCTGATCTTAAATGTTGTTCAGTCCATCCTGATTTCCATTCTTTAAATTTCATTTTTAAACCATTTATCAATCTCAAATCATAGATCTTTGTTTCATCAACATTCTTTATAGTTGGAGTTTGAATTCCAATTGTTTCTGATGATAATCCTTTGTTTTCAGTTTTTTTATTTTCATCCAACAAAACTTTGTATTCATCATATACATCGTCTCCTCTAAGAATTGATGTTGGATCAACAGTTCCAATTTCTCCTTCTTTATTTTTAGAAATTATCTTCAAAACTTTTAGTAATTCATCTTTTGATAAGGCCATTCCAGCTTTCATAAATGGTAAAGATATTGGTATTGTTAGTAAAGAATCAATATCTAGAATCTTAATTATTTCACTAACATTTTTTTCAACCCAATCTGTATCTTTCTTTTCATCAATTGCTTGTCTAACAATTTTTTTTGCAAAAATAGATGCTTTTTTAATTTTTTCAAAATTGCTTGATTGCATTTCACCTTTTATGACTCCAAACATGAAATATTGATAGAATGCCTCTACCACTCTTGCTTTTCCATATACTGTGTGTAGTTGAGGTCTTGCAACAAGCATGTATGTATAATTGAAAAGAATTTCATTGTCCATCCCTTTCCATATTTTTCTACCTAATTGCTCAATTCTTTGTGTCTCCATTGTATTGAGAATGAACCCAAAAGCATGATCATTACTAAGAATTTTTTTACAATATTTTATTCTCATAGATTCATACCATAATGAAGTTCTAAATTGACGATATTTTTGAAAATCATCTCCTATCCTTTTTTCTAAAGGAGTTAAGATCACTTTGTTTTCTTTTAATCTTGTTTTTGTTTCTACTTTGTCTGAAATTTCAATAATGACATCGTCTTTTTCAGACCATCGTCTAGCAAGAAAAGTTGCAATTTCTACTAACGAATCATTTTGAAGTTCAATAACTTGCATTTAATTCCCAAACATCGAAGTAATGATGTCACTAACTTTTTGATATTCTATATTGCCCCATTGAGTGTATACATTTCCAAAAACAATTTCAGCAGATTCTTTTGCTGACATTCCTTTGTCTAAAAGTTTTCCAAAAGCAATAGTTTCTCTTAAGCTTGGTGAATAAAATAATTCTTCAACTGCTGCAGCTTGTCTTAACGTATTTGCTAGTTTAATTGCTTGAACAATTTCTGTTTCATGATCTCCTGAAACATATTTTTTCACAATTTCTAATTCTACATTTTCTGGTGGATATTCTAGTCTAATTCTTACTGGAAATCTACTTAGTAATTGTGGTGGTAATTCTTTTGTTCCGCTATGTGTTAATGGGTTGATTGTAGCAACTACAAACCATCCTTCTTTGGCTTTAATCACTTCTCCTGTTGATTCTTTTAATACAATTTGACGTCTATCATCTAATGCTTCATCTAATCTGAGTAGAACATCTGCCTCAGCTGAATTAATTTCATCCAAATATAACATGTCTCCACTTTTCATGGATTTTATCAGTAGCCCTTCATCAAAACTTACAGTACCTTCTGTCAGAGTCTTTGTACCAACCAAATGACTTTCTCTAGTTCTGAGACTAAAATTGATTGATTCTAGGTTTACATTCTTATTTTTTGCAAAATCTCTGACTAGAGTTGTTTTTCCAGTTCCCTTTGGACCTATAATGAGCACAAAAAGCCCTGCTTCATGTGCTTTGTTAAGAATTTCAATTGAATTATTCCAATCTAAATATTGTGTTTCCTCCAAAGTAAGTTTTCAATGATTAAAACAATATTTAATATTAGATCTAAGATCCAAATGCTTCTACTTTAGCAAATGCTGCATCCATTCTTTGATGAAGAGTCTTATTCCAATCATCAAATCCTGATGGATCTTTAGGATAATTATGATAATGTTCAACTAACCATTGATTTTCTTTTGAAGTGAATCTTAATCCATCTGCAACTGTTTTGTTCATTGCACCTCTAATTATCATTCCAATTTTTCCTAACCCTGAAAAATCTGGATGTTCACCTTTACTAATTGATTCTACATCCATATTTCCCAAAAAGTGTTTCATACCATAGCTAATTTGCTCGTTTGTCATCTGTTGGACTAGTCTTCTAAAAAGTTCTAATCCTGCAGTCTTGTAACCATATTCTTTGATATAATCCAAATTGTATTGCCATAATCCTGCTTCAGAAACATCATTTGCTTCTAATGCTTGGGCTACATTATTTCCTAAAATTGTTCCTGCAATCAAAGCTGGTCCAATTCCTCCAGCATCAATTGGTTTTGGCATCCATGCTGAATCTCCGACCATCATGTATCCTGCTGAAACCATACAATCATTTTGTCTTCTTACTGAAACTTGGAACACTCCGGAATTATTATTGATGTCTTGTGGTTCTTCAGACAATTTTGGATTTCTGATTGCAGTATTTCTATGAAGATATTCTTTCATCAATGATTCTACATTATCTTTTTTTCCTAATCTTTTGTTTCTTTTATCTAAAAGAGATTTTTCTACTCCTAAACCTATATTGACTTTAGTTTCTCCTTTTGGAAAAACCCAACCATATCCACCTGGTGCAATATCTTGATCTAAATGAATTATACAATAGTCAGGATCAAATTCAGTAAGATTTTTCTCTCCTTTTTCAAAATGCATGATATATCTTCCAGTAGATTCTAAATCTCTTCTATCGATTCTTTTCTCTACTTTGGTTGAGTTTTGAAGTCCATTTCTAAGCATGGATGTAACTCCAGTTGCATCAATTACAATTTTTGCTGTTTTTTTGTATGGCTGTTTTGTTTTGTTATCTACTCCTTGAATTCCAACTGCTTGTTGTCCATCATAAATCAGACCTGTGAGATTAATTTCATATTCAAATTCTATACCCATTTTTTTACATCTTTCATTTTGAATCTCTGGTAATTTTTGGCGATTTAACATGAACCCTGCACCGTCAAAAGGAATTGCAGTATCCAAATCTGGTGAGAAAGCCATGACTCCTTTTACATCATGTTCGATTTCAGGTCTAGTCCATTCTACTTTGATTCTTTCTGACATAAAATCAACTGCTTCTTTGGAACATGCATCTCCACATACCCATCCTGCAAGTGATTTTCTACCTGGTAGAAATTCTGTATTTCTATCTACAACCAAAATTTTTGCATTTTGATTTGAGTAATGAGATATAGCTTGTGCAGTAATAGTGCCCGCAAGACCTCCTCCTGCTACTATTACATCATAATCTGACACGATATTGGAGTTTGTCTATCCGTATTTAAAATAATACCATGAAATCGACTAGAAAGTCAATGCATCAAAAATATGATCGATAAAAGGGGTCGGTTCGTCGCGGCGTCTTCAAAGCTTTCGCTCAGACTGGAGCGGCTGTTATTTCCTCATTCCCAAATTGTATAGTTGTTTTATTCCTATTTAATCTAGTTGGCAATTTGAAAAATTTTAGAAAATATTTTGATGGTGTCTTTTTTGTTATAAATCGGAGTATGAATTTTTATTTTTATTGTCCCTTTCTCTTGAATTACTAAATTCCCTTTGATAAGTTCCTGTTTATCTAATCTTAAATGAAATCTAGAATCTTCTGTTCTATCTTCAATTTCTTCAATTAGTTTATTCACTTGTTCATCTGGAAGAGATTCAAGTAGTACATTCATGAAATTTTGAGCCTGTTTTTTTCCAATATTTGCATTTAACATGATGATGGGATTTTCATAATGTCCTTCTGTTTCCTGAATTGTAAAATCTTCTTCTTGTACATCTAAGACATCTTCAAAAGATTGGAATATTTTTGAAATGTCTTCTGTTGCATGCACGATTACATGAATAGAAATTTCAATCTTTAGAGCCATTATTGTAGACTAACTTTGTTGGCTATGCTTCAAGTAATTTTGTTTCTTTATCTGCAGTTCTGATAAGTTTTACTTTCTCAAGACCTACATGTCTTACTCTAATTACTTTTTTGAATGCTGCCATTATATCTGAATTAATTTTACTGTAACATGTAGCTTGGACAAATTGATCAATTGTCATTTCTGGGATTGTTTTGTTGATCACATCCCTAGCTATTAGTCTAAGAGCATGTTGTCTTGATGTATTTAGCTGTCTATGTGTTAGAGCCAGTAATTTTATTCTAAAGATGTAACCATCTTTTGTTTTAATATCAATAATGAAATTAATTTTTGAAGAACCTCTTCTAACTAAACTACGCAAAAATTCTTTTGAATATTCATATCTCTTGAAAATTGTTGATGCTTTATCACCTTCAACTTTGTTAATTTGGAAATAGATTTTGTATTGATGCTGTGAAGGATCGCCTTTTAGAATGTCATATAGGGTAACTTCTAAAACTCTTCCAGCTGCATTCTCATCATCTGTTATTGGAACATAGGCAATTGGAACATTGTTAAATGAATCTGGAGCATGTACTGTAACCCAGCGTTTTTCTCTCCACTTGTCCTTTACTCGACCTTTTCTACGTGCCAATTATTAACGACCTTTGAACCCAAAATATAAGGGTATGTCACTAGATCTCTTTCTGGTTTCCCATATAGCTCTGTAAAACAGTAGGAATCTTAATGTGTCCATCTTTAGTTTGATTGTTTTCCATAATTGATACTAAAACTCTAGTTGTAGCTATTAGGGTACTATTCAAAGTATGAACATACTGTGTATCTTCATTTGTTTTATCTCTAAATCTAATCTTTAGTCTCCTTGCTTGATATTCTAAACAATTTGAACATGAAACAATTTCTCTGTATGCATTTTGTCCTCCCATCCATGCTTCAATATCATATGTTTTTGCTGAGACCTTTCCCATATCTCCTGAAGATAGTAGCATTACTCTATGAGGAATTTCCAAATTCTGATAAAATTCTTCAGCAACTGCTAACATGTTTTCATGCTCTTTCCAAGAATCTTCAGGTCTTGAAAAAACAAACTGCTCAATCTTATCAAATTGATGAACTCTAAAAATTCCCTTTTGATCTCTTCCATGTGCTCCTGCTTCTTTTCTAAAACATGGACTAATTCCTGCATATTTTAATGGCAAATCTTTCCCTTCAAGAATTTCTTTTGATCTCATTGCCGCCATAGCATGTTCAGACGTACCAATCATGTACAAATCTTCATCTTCTACTTTGTAGATGACTTCTTCAAAATCATCTGCAATGACAGCTCCCTCCATAGATTCTCGATTAATCATGTATGGTGGTTGAACTAAAGAATATTCTTTTTTTGCCAGATAATCTAACCCATAATGAATTAGTGATTGATTTAATCTTACAAGATCATTTTTCAAATAATAGAATCTGGCTCCTGCAACTTTTGCAGCTCTTTCAAGATCTACTAAATCTAAATTTTCTGAAATATCTATATGATCATTAATTTTGAAATCAAATTCGGGGAGTTTTCCCCAGTTCTTTATCTCTTTATTTGCTGTTTCATCTGGTCCAATAGGAACCGATTCATGAATGAGATTTGGAATTGTTAATGCTAATTTAGAATATTTATTTTCAATGTCCAATTGCTCTGATTCTAATTTTGATTGTTCTTCAGAAATTTCTATCATTTTATTTAATATCTGGCTTGTATTTTCTCCTGCTTTTTTCATTTTTGCAATTTGTATACCTGTCTCATTTTTCTTTTTTCGTAATTCGTCAGTCTTGATAATAAATTCACGTCTTTTTTTATCTGATTCAATTAACCCATCCAAATCAAAATCTACGGATCTTGCTTTTAGCATATCCCGAATGATCTGGGGTTTTTCTTTGATTAATTTTGGATCTAACATTATTGTATCACCTTTAATGCAACTTGAATATGTTCCATAACTTCATCAACTGTACTAGTGAGCTGCTTCATATTCTTTTTACTTTCAAAATTAAAAATTAATTTGTTATCAATATTTTTAACATTGAGACTTAATCCTTCTGGAAAATTCACATTATCTGGTTCTAGTGCTTTTTTCACTGTTTCAGCTTTTTCTTTAGATATGTTATTGAGTATTACCTGAACTTGACACGTTAACGACATTTACTTCCAAATAGTTGAGGAATTCATCCAATTTGTCTTTAGTTATTTTAGCTCCTGCTGCTGCATTATGACCGCCCCCAATACCATCAAATTTTTCAGCCCCTGTTTTCATAATTTCACTAAGATTGATGTCTGATGTACATCCAAATGATTTTCTAGATGAGAACTTTATTGTATTTTCTTCAGCCTTTGTTCTCAAAATTACAATTTTCCCTGAATTTTTTGGAGAACCTGCTATGAGTGACGAAATTGTACCAGTCATTGTTTCTGGAACTATGTCTTCACCATTTACCATTACACATGTTTCACTTTCTGAAATTCTCCATCTTTCATTGGATAAAATATTCATGTATTCTCTAATCATCTTTCTATAATCTATGAGAATCGTTTCAGCCTCTCTTAAGATCTTATTTCGATCACCCATACAAACTGCCATTCCAACCCCTGAACGATTTATTCTTCCACAAGAGTTTAACATTGTTGAAAATTCTCTTCCATCCCGTAAGAAACTCCGATTATCTTCTCTTGGAAATGTATACGTATATCCAATCAATTCTGTCATAATTTCAGTAACATTTTTCCCAGAAGCAAATTTTGTAATTGCCTCAATCACTTGTCTTTTTTCATCTTCGTTTAATTCGGCTGGAACTCTCCATCTTCCCTCTTCTTTCAAATTAATTCCTGCAGAATTTAGGATGGAAAAACATGCATCTCTATTCCAAGTTAATCCTTCAATAAATGGCTGAGATGTAAATGCTAAGGCATCTGCAAGTGGTCTTGTTTCTCGTCCTACCAATAATAAATCCAAATCTATGTCGACTAAACCTTGTTCTTTTGCAATATTGGCTATTTCAAAATTTTTCCCTGTAAATGATTTTCTTTCTCCTTGGTCTTGCCTATCTCCTAATGCTGAAACAACAGCAATTGCTGACAAATCTGTATTTCTTTCATCTAATGCCACTGAGGCCAAATATGCCATTCCTCCAGCACATATTTCCAAACCCCCATCAATTCCATACTTCCATGAATTTATTACATTTTGATTCTCTTTTTCTTCATCTGAAATTTGATGATGATCTAGAACAATCCAATTATCTCCAAGTGTTTTATCTAATTCCTTTGCAAAACCTCCGCCCAAATCCGTTACTATATGAAAATCTCTGGAATCTGTTTTGAGCGATTCTAGAACATTTTTGCTAAATTCTTTTGAAGTTCTAACAGTACAATTTGCTCCTGCTCTAATTAGCGCTTTAGTAATTATACTTCCTGAAGTTAATCCATCACAATCAATATGGGTTGTAACTGATATTGATTTTTTTGATTTTATACAATCTGAAATTTTATCTTTGAAAAATGAAAGTGATTCATCAAGTGATTTTGTCATTACTCTAGTTGAGCAACCACGGATTTATACTTCCATGTTTTGGAAATTCTTCCAATTCTTTTGTAGTAAACTGATAGTCTGTGAACCTTGGCTTCAATTAACTCCAAAGATCTGACATTTCTGTTATCTCCTTTGTTAGCTTTGAGATGTTTCTGAAGACCTACTGCTTTTCTTACAATATTTTCAAGATCTTCTGGCATTTCAGCTTTCAAATCGTTTTCCTCTAAAATTTGACCCATGCTTTTCTTTGTAATTGGTTTGATTAGAGGAATGGAATGTTGATCTCTTAATTTAATTCCGATCTGACTTGGAGTCAAACCATCTTTAGAGTATTTTATTACAAGTTCTTCAATTTCTGCAGGACTTTGAGTAATCCATGATGGTGCACGAAGTGTAGCTGGTCTAATAGAATGTGATTTTCCATGTCTGTGTGTATGCATTCGTCCCATAATTTGGCTCATTATGGTAGAGAATTAAACGTTACTTATACTGATCTCGTACATTGAACCCGATTTTGGGGTTCAGAATAAAAGTTAAATAAGTCTCTGGCGCCAAAACGAGCAGGTAAACGGTATGAATACAAAAATACTATTAGCAGCATCCTTACTAGCTGTCTTCGCTATCGGAATCTATGCAGAAAATGCAGTTGCATTTGCACAATACATGGGTAACGTTGGTAGTGAAGGAGAAACCGGATCATACACATTAGAAGAAGCACTTGAGATTCAAGCAAGAAGAATCGCAGCAGCTGAAGCAAACCCCTCTTCTGGTTCAGGAACTCCATATCTTGATGCCAGTGGTGTAGTTGGTGCAGCAGTTATTGCTGGTGCAGTATTCGGTGGTATTGCTGGAGCATTCTTCCTTAGAGGAAGATCTGGCAAATACGCAGCAATGGGAAGAGGATAAACAAACCTCACTTTTCTCTTATTTTATTATCTATCTCTAGTGTATACTGAATGAAATTTTTACTTCATTTGAAATACTGATCTCGTACCTTTATGATAATAAAAGAAATGTATATATCGCACAAATAGAGCCAAATTATTATGATTCCTATCGTAGGTACTTTCCTAAGCATCCTGTCTTCAATTACAGGACAACTAGGACCAAACTATGATCCATTATTTTACGATGTAATGATTTACATCTTCGGAACCATTATGTTCACAATATTCCTTCTAGGAATTATCTCATTCTGGTTACGTGTACACGGCTGGGCTTACAAAGACAACCGTGAAAGATGGGTTGATGAATTAGACAGACACTTTGAAAGAGAAGGTATCGGTCTTATTCCAGACAACGGCAAATACTGGTAAGATTACCAGCTTTCATCTTTTCATTATTTTTAATACCTTTCAGTGAAAACTATGGTATTTTTAGAGTTCAAATTATTAGAACAATTTTTTACAAAGTCTACAGATGTTAATTTTCTAATTCTGGAAGGAAGTCTTTGTCTTTAGATGAATCGTAATCCTTTGTAGTGAATACTCCCTTGTAGTGATATCCATCTTGTAATGGCGTATTGATGAATTGAGCAGATTCTTTATCATTTACATAAAATGTTGATTTATCCTGATCCATGTCTCTTAGAGGAAAATCCCACATCCACAAAAAGTGACCAATTTCCCATGGATACTCTTCTTCCCATTCTACATAGATAGTGCCATCATCTGTTAATGTATACATGGTCCTTTTACATTCTCCATCATTTAGTCCTGCGTTAATGTTTGCAGGAATTGGTGTTTGAAGACCATCAATAATTAACTCTAAAGTGACTTTCATTTTGTATGGCGTCTCTCTATCATTGATACAAACTTTGAGAGGATCATTTTGGCTAAACTGTCCTTGGAGAACACTGCTTGTCACTCCAACTGATATGGCAATCACTGCAGTGATTGCTAGAAATCTGATGGTTTTCTTCCTTTTGTATGGATCGCCCATTCCAGGGTATTTCATCGTGATGACTTTAACCAGATTCCTTAAAGTCCTTTCTTTTACTCATACATGATTTCAATTGTATCACATTGGTCTTGATGATCTGCTAGGAAATAGGTTATTTCATCAGAATCGATTTCAAGCCATTCTGACTCTCCTTTGTATGGAAGATAATCTTCGATAAACAAATCCCCTTCACCCGAAACTCTTACAACAATTTTTTCAGTTTTTGGTTTTATCTCAAAAGGCAATTTCAAAACTTTTCCTCTTCTTTGATTTTGTATGTTTACTTTGTATTTATCAGAGCGAAATTCTGTTTCTCCAAAAAAATAACTTTGAAAAATATCTAATTTTGTAATTTTGAAACTAAGCATATTTTCATTAAAATTTTCTAGAAGATAAAACTTGGTTTGTTTACTTACGCTTAACGTAAGAAGAATCTAATAAATGAAAAGGAAAAGGTTGGGTTGTTTAGATTACTTGCCAGGGTCGGGTTGCAAACGTAATGACATAACCAACACCAATCATAATTGATTGATATGCGATGTTAGTATATGGGATTGGTTTGATAATTGGATCTCCTTCAACAACTACTGTTTGACCTGGACCAAGTCCTGGACCAACTTTTGCTACATTGAGTTGGGTGTGTACATGGTATACACCTGCTTCAAGTGCTTTGGCTGATAGTGAGTATTCTTGGACTGAGTTGCCTGGAATGTCAAAGACGTTTCCTGGTGGATCTCTTGCCAACATCTCCCATCTGTTACCTGCGTTGGTTGACTCTGTGAAAATGGATAGCCATCCTCTTAGGTCTCTTTCTACTAAACTAACTAAAGTTCCTTGAAGTGTCAAGGTTTCGCCAGTTTGTAGGGATTGTCTGTTGAAGGTTTCATCCTCAATTCTGATGAAACGACTCTGGAGTTGTGCTTGGACACCGTGTGCATCTGCAGTTGGAAGTACGGATTCAACCCAGTTGAAACCTAAGGTTCCTAGTGCAAGTACTACAGCAAGTCCAAATACGAAAATTCTTTTTTCGACCATAGTTATCCCTAATATTGAGGAGACAATACACGTCGTTATATGTTTTACCTTGATAACGAGGATCGATGCTCAACACATTGTTTATCTTTGATGTATAACAACCAAACTGTAACAAAATCAATCAAAATATTATTTATTAAAAATAATTATCTATAATATTTACATTTATTTTCTAAATTTATCAAATATTTTTGAAATATTATGTTCTTTTTAGAACTCTTACTTTATATTTCCAATTCACATGATTGTAAACATGGCACAGATGCCCGCATTAATCCCAAAAGAAGTTGAGATCCAGAGACTAAAGAAAATCTGGCTCATCGTTATTGCTATGGGTTCTACTGCAGCATCAGTCGAAGTTGATAACTTCGTTGATGGTTCTTTGCATCAAACCTCTATCAGAGATAGTGCTTTCACACCAGCTCACTGGTGGCTATATTCCCACTTCATCACATTACCACTTGGATGGGGAGCAGCAGCAATCTACGATAGAAAAATTCCAGTTCTTAGAGGCCCAAATAATTCAATGAACACTGGATTGAAGATGACCATTCTAGGTTACCTTGCAACCATGTTTACTATTGGTGTCAATGAGATGTGGCATTTCTGGTTTGTAGAAGAAATCTTTGCAGTTCCAAATCACTGGATGTTTAACATGGGAGTCGTAGTGGCTTTCATGGGTGCACTTGCATACGTAGTTAGAGTATATGCTCGACTTGTAGAACTTGGTGCAGAAACTCCAGGAGAAAACCCATACGTTGCAGAGATGTACAAGATGGCCTTAGAAGGCAAATTGTACAGCAGAGCAATTCCTTAGAAAAAGTGCATTAGCACATTTTTTTCTTTTATTATTTTTCGTCAAGCCGTAGATCGTACTTAGACCCTCAGTTTAAGAAAGACTTAAAAGGATTCTGAATTAGAATAATTCCATAATGACTCTTCCTAAAGGATTCGGTTCTGGCGGTGGCGGTGGATCATCTAGCGCTGACGTAGAACGAATGATTGGAAAACGCGTTGAAAACATGACTGGTATGATTACAATTTCATTCTGGGCAGCATGGCTTGCAACCTTTGGTGGTACTGCAGCAGGATACTTCTATTATCCATGGGCATATCCAACTCAAAGTGGTCACTTTGCATTCATCGTATTGACAATCATTGAGGCAATAGGTTACATCTTCTGTGTTAAAGTCATGGAAGAAGGTTCCAACAAAAATAGTAATGGTATTGTTGGCGGCAGTGTTGCTGCAGTTACAGCAGGTACTATCTTCATATCACTATACGTTGGTAACTAGAAGGAAACCCCTTCAGACACTTCTTTTTCATTTTCCTTTTTAATTAGAAATGACGATCTTCATCACACTCTAAAATTTTATATACTGACCGTTTCTTCAACTTCATATGGTCTGGTTAAGACGATGTACACACTACTTATTCATAGTAGTAGTTGCAGTTAACTCAACACTGTTAACAATTAATGCAGGAGACTACATCTTCTACACTGACTGGGCTTGGACTTCGTACACGGTATTCTCAATATCGCAAACGTTGATGCTTATTGTAGGTGCAACATATTACCTAACATTTACAGGCGTTCCAGGCACAGCAACGTACTACGCTCTAATTATGACAGTATACACATGGGTAGCAAAAGGTGCATGGTTTGCACTTGGATATCCATATGACTTCATTGTAACTCCAGTTTGGTTGCCATCAGCAATGCTGTTGGACTTAGTCTACTGGGCAACAAAGAAGAACAAGCACTCCTTGATACTGTTCGGCGGCGTACTAGTAGGAATGTCATTACCATTGTTCAACATGGTAAACCTGATAACAGTAGCAGACCCACTAGAAACGGCATTCAAGTATCCAAGACCAACATTGCCACCATATATGACACCAATCGAACCGCAAGTAGGTAAGTTCTATAACAGCCCAGTTGCTCTCGGTGCAGGTGCAGGTGCAGTATTGGCATGTACATTTGCAGCCTTAGGTTGTAAACTGAACACTTGGACATACAGATGGATGGCCGCTTGGTCAAAGTGGGACTAAAAATCCAACCTTTTCCTTTTCATTTTATTATCTTCTCTTAGAGTATTCTCTAAATTTCAAAAATATTTTTCAAAATTTTTCCTGTTTACAAAATTTGTATTTAACCTATTTTACAACTAGAAAAAAGTTAGTTCAAGATCAAATAATTTCACCCAAGGATCTGATAATGAATTATGTGATAATGATTATTGAAACAAGTCTTTGATCAAATTTCGCCTGTAATTCCAAAACCCTTTGTAAAATGGGCTGGCGGAAAACGTCAACTTATTCCAATTCTAAATGAAAATTTGCCAAAAACTTTTGGTACTTATTTCGAACCTTTCTTGGGAGGCGGGGCTTTACTTTTTCATATGTTAACTGAACGTCAAGATCAAAAATGTAGTATTTCAGATTTAAATTCTGATTTGGTTTTGTCATATACTACAATTAGAGATAGAGTTGAATCTCTGATCTCTTCTCTGAAAAATCATGAAAAAAACTATCAGAAAGATTCTAAATCTTATTACTATTCAATACGAGAAAGTAATCCAAGAAGCCAGATCGAAAAGACATCCAGACTACTCTTTTTGAATAGGACCTGTTTCAATGGATTATATCGAGTAAATAGTAAGGGGAAATTTAATGTCCCCCTTGGAAAATACTCAAATCCAAATATTGTAAATGAAGATAATCTTCGTTCAGTTAGTCATATTTTGCAATCAAGTAAAGTATCCATTAAGTGTAGAGATTTTGAGGCAGTTTTACGAGATGCCAAAAAAGGTGATCTTGTATATTTTGATCCTCCATATCAACCAGTTAGTGACACTGCTAATTTCACCAGTTATACAAACAAGGATTTCACATATGATGATCTTAGTAGGTTGGCAGAACTTTGTATAGATTTGAATTCTAAAGGATGTAAGGTTCTCTTATCAAATTCAAACTCTAAAGAAGTTGCAGAAATGTTCTCATCTAAACCATGGAAAGTAAATAAAATTCGGGCTAATCGTTCAATCAATTCTAATTCCAAAAAACGAACTGGTCATTTTGAATTATTGATTAGAAATTATTAGAAGCTTCGAACGGGATCTGAACCCGTGACCTTTACATTACCAATGTAACGCTCTACCAGACTGAGCTACCGAAGCACAAATTCACCCTGTGGAAAATCCTTATAATTCTTCATTCTGGGCAGATTTACTCTAAACTGTTAAATTTCACTCAGATTTTTATCCTTTTGGAGGAGTAATCAAGCCTGGCCAAAGTAAGCACGTTGTGCTTTTGGACATGCAGGACTTAAGATCAAATAATGGGTGATCCTGTCTCTCAGGAGTTCGTGGGTTCAAATCCCACCTCCTCCACTTATCTTGGATTTTTGATTCCTCTGGCGTTTAGAACTTCATAAACATCTGGCAATGAGAATACAAATCCAACATGGACGCAATCTTTCTCATCACAGAGCTGACAAAATAATTCTCCTTTCTGAATTGCAACTTCTGCAATTCTGTTTTTGATATTATCTTTTAGAACAACACGGTCATCATCAACTGAAATTTTTTCAATCTTTGGAGCATATCTTGCAAAGGTCTTGTCCTTTTGCATCATCTCCTCTAACATGTAAGTTACATAACCGGAAAAACTGTTGACCCCTTTCATTGTTAGGTCGTCTTTACTCTTTTGATAAACTTCATGGAATTTATCATAAACAGTTTCTGAGACAGTGATTGATTTGAATCCGGCTTTTGGCAATTTACTTTTCCTTACCGTATTGTACAGTACCCAAGTATATAATGTTTTATTGTTGGATTCTGATGGGGAGAAGATCAAGTATATTAAAATGAATGAGGAATTACAAATGCGATTACAACAACAATCTCAGAAATTGAACGTCACACAAGGTTGGCTTATTGGGGCGGGATTGTTACTATTTCTTAGTTTATTGGATGATTGATAATGAAAATGAGAAGAAAACCTCCTTACATTTGTGTATGCGGTGAAAAATTTACGAATATGGAAGATTTAACAGGTCATAAAGAATGGGCTTGTGACAGGGTTCTAAAACAAAGAAAAAAGATGGATTAGTTTTGGATTGTCCTAAATGTAAAATTGAAATGGAAAAAGGACACATTACTGCAAAATCAAAAGGAAAATTGATGTATTCTACAAACTGGTATTGTGAGAAATGTGGTCATAGAGAATTTAGTCAGCATAATGTTGAATTTTAACAATGTTGAATTCAAAATTAGTTGAATTATCACTAACCTTGAGTCAATTCCAAACCCATGATCAGTAATTTATCAAATTCAGAATATGTCAAAATATGTCTCAATACTTAGGCAACACAAACACAATGGAAGTTCATAATCTGTTTAATCAGCAGACGAATTGCCAAATCAATGAAATAAAATTTGAGCACAGACGAGATTTTTCTAGCCTCACTGTTGCTCATGCACAGGGTTTTGATAATTGTGCTTATTGCATTGGTGGTTCTACTAGATAGAACCATTTTTTTATGTCCCGCCTGAAAACACGAATAAAATGTCCCACTCATGAAACAGAACCATTGTGATTTAGCCTTACAATGTATTGAAAATTAGTCTTTATAGAATAGCATGGTCCAAGAGCACTATGGGAAAAGGATACTCTACTGAGGAAATTCGACAACAACTAATTTCAGTTTTGGATGATTCTGTTTCTGGAATGTCTGGAGTAGAGATTTCAGAAAAAATTGGTATTAATCGAATTACAATGTCAAAATATCTCAAAGTTTTTGCAGCAGAAGGATTACTACGTCAAAAAAATATTGGAAATGTTACTTTGTGGTTTTTAGAACCTGGTCAAGAATCTTTTAACTTTCCTGATGATTATTTCAAAGTGATCCCACAATATCTAGAATATTTGGTAAAGGGAACTGAAGATCAAGTTTTCTCTCTGATTCGAAATTGTTTGCATTCGGGAGGAACTGTCAATCGTTTGGTTTTAGAAGTAATTTATCCGTCTATTGAACATGTAAAAAAATTATATGATGATGGTAAAATTGGGACATCAGAACAAAACCTCTTGATGACTACCATATCAAAGTCACTTCAAATTTTTAATCAAAATCAAGTAGTATCTGATCCAAAAAAGAATGTAGTTGTTATTGCAGCTGATGCACAAAGCAGATTAAATTCTGAAGCATCTTCAGCAGTTTATCATTCTGATGGATGGCGTGTATCTCATTTGGGAGATATGTCCTCAGCAATCAATGTCTTGTTTGATCTTGATTTCCAAAAATTAGTAGGAAAAATTTGGAAACAAAAACCTGGGGTTTTGATAATAATTGTATTTTCTCAAACTGATGAAGGTCTCAATTTTTTTGCTGATTCTATAAATCCAATAAAAGAAAAGTCTGGAAAAAATATGAAATTGGCACTCTGTGGAAAGGTTTCTAAAAAATCTAAAATTCGTGCTGATTTGATATCTGAGAAAATTGAAGATATCTTACAGTGGTCTCAAACAGTATATGAAAATTCGAAATAATACTAAATGGGCCCGATGAGATTCGAACTCATGACCTTTCGATTATCAGTCGAACGCTCCAGCCAAGCTGAGCTACGAGCCCACGAACAAACCTCTAGGCTAGACTCATTTAAGTTTAATTTTCTTTCCACTTGATTGAACAGCCAATTGATGGATCAAAATCTTTTTCAATTTTTTCACCGGCAATTAGTTTCTCCATATTGAGAATCATTGTTTTTTCAGTTGCCTCATCATCTGGCTTCATTGCATTGTCTATTTTTCCATGAAAAACTAACTGGTTTTGTGCATTAAACAAGAAAGGGTCTGGAGTACACATGGCTCCATATTTTTTTGCAACCTCTTGTGTTTCATCCACCAAATAGTCAAATTGAAATCCTTTTTCTTTTGCAGTTTCTTTCATTGCATCAAAACTATCTTCTGGATAATCTGTAGAATCGTTACTGTTGATTCCAATAATTGCTATATCTTTTCCACATTTTTCATAAAGTTCATTGAGTGCATCAACTTTAGCCTTAACATATGGGCAATGATTACACATGAAAATTACCAAAATTCCTTTGTAGTTGGAATAATCCCTCAATGAATGTTTTTTATCATCGATTCCCATTAATTCAAAATCGGGAGCTATATCTCCTGTTTTTAGTTTAATTTGAGATTCTAAAAGTACCATAAGAAATCGATCTTGTTTTCAAATAAAATTCTTGCCAAGAAGACAACAATTAAAATCCACAGTTTATTGATTCCTCATGTGGGCCGGTAGTATAGCCTGGTAGTATACCCGCCTTGCACGCGGGGGGTCACGGATTCAAATTCCGTCCGGTCCACTTCTAATATCCGATCAATGTTGAATTTCAGACTTCAGGATGGATTTAAATAGGATAAGTTTTCGTTTTATTCTATGACAAGCGCAGTAGATGGATGGCCGGTATGGATTCCACTCATTGTTGGTTTAGCTCCAGGTTTAATATACTGGTTAGCAATTACCGCTAAGAGAAAATAAAATTTACATCTATTTTTAATTTCTTTTTATTCAAACTAGATAGTAGTGTAAACTGGGTTTAACGTTGTTACCTTTCTTGTTCACTATTTGATATGTTACCTGAAATTAATCCCTAATCTCAATGAAATTTATGATGAAAGCAATTTTGTGCTCATTTTTGATATTATTTTTATTTCCTGTTAGTCAAGGATTTTCACAAGAATATTATGACAATGCTCCTACACTGACAGTCTCCCTTCACCAAGATTCACAATTTATTCATCAAGATTCTGATGGCTATACAATTGTAACAGGAATTGTTGCAAATAATGACCGTCTCACTGCAGTTTCAAATATCAAAATCCAAGTAAATTTCTATGATGAACTTGATCCAAATCCGATAGAAATTGTACAAGGAACAAGTACTCTAGAAGTAATTCCTGCAAATGGAAAGTCAACATACTCAATTCGCTCCGAAACTCCAAATCCTAACATTACTCAAGCATCTGTTTCATTGCTTGGATTTGATAATTCAGTAGCAAAACAAAAGGGACTAACCGTATATTCTACTGATGTATTTTTAGATAATTCTTTTAGATTCTCAGGAGTCTTACAAAACGGTGGAGCCCCAAATTCTGATACTAACGTATATCTTGCATTTTATGATGGGTTTGAGCCCTCTAGAATACTTAGTGTATCTACAATAGAGTTGGGAGATGTAGAACCAAATGGTGAGGTTTCATTTGATATAATTGAAGATATTGATTCTAGAGCAGTTGGGTTTTTGTTATTTGCAGAATCTAACATTTTTTATTCTGATTTCATTGACATCAAAATTCCAGAACCACAAATAACTAACAAACTGGTAACTATCTCTGGAGTGTCTGTTGAGGATTCTGATGGAAATCCTATATCTGAATTATCCGTTGGTTCCAGTGTAAACATAAAAAGTGAAACTCTGATTCAATTTGTAGCAGATCAAGAATCTAATGAAACCGCATATACTTACTATGTTCAGATAAAGGAATCTGGAAAATCACCCATTGTAGAATTCATTGGAAAATTTGACGGACGATTTATCGGAACTGGTCAAGAATCTCAATCTATAGATTGGATTCCTGAAAAATCTGGATTGTTTTTCATTGAAACATTTGTGTGGGATAGAAATAATATCCCAATAGCTGATCAAGGTCCATTTGTTTTAATTGTAGTAAAATAGAATATTCCCAAATCTTCTCAAAATAATAAAATTCATGTCTGATTTAGATTACTAATGTTGTCTATGACTAGTAGATTTATTTTCAAAGAATTCTATGGTTCTATATGACAAAATTTGCGATTGTAGCAATGGGTGGAACTTTTGATATTATACATAAAGGACACACTACTTTACTTTCAAACGCATTTGATGTTTCTGACAATGTTATCATTGGTCTAACAAGTGATGAATTTGCAGCTAAAAAAGGCAAAATTCCTATAAATAATTATGATCAACGATTTGAAAATTTGACTAATGTAATTTCAAAAGAATTTCCAAATAAATTATTTGAAATAAGTAAATTGGAAAATGATTTTGGTCCTGCAGTTTTAAAAAAAGAAGTTGAAGCTTTGATAGTTAGTGATGAAACAAGTAATCAAGGTCAAAAACTCAATGAATTAAGAGCTCAGAAAAATCTCCCACCTGTTCAAATTGTAACTGTTCCTATGTTTTTGGCAAAGGATGGTACAAGAATTTCTACTACTAGAATTAAAAATTCTGAAATTGATGCTGATGGAAACTTGTTATCAATTGACAAATAGCTTACTGAACTTTGAGTAATTGGAATAAAACAAAATTCATGGATTGAGCCTCATGGCAATCATTAATCATATGATGAAAAAAATTGATACTGATGTGGCTAATCTAAAACAAGGTCTCCATCCTCAAAATCTGTCATATTGGTATGATAAAATCATTAAAGAAACAATTGAAATGGCTCCTCCTTGGTTGCAAGATAAAATCAAAGTTCACCAAGATCCTGTCCTAACAATGAAATTCAATTTAGATATATCAAAACGGGCTGTTAGATATTTTATGATTGTAGTTGATAATAATCTGGATGATATGCCCTATTCTACAAAACTCTATTTTCTGAAAGTTCAGGAAATAATGTCAACTGAAATGGACAAATCTTTAGTTTAAGATATTTTTCATTCTAGGCATAAATCAAAGCTCTAAGTATCTATATCCAATAGATCTGAAATTTACTATCAATGGAATTCTACAAATCAAAGTTTTCAGATAAAAAAAAGTCTCGTAAAAGAACTAGAGACGATGAACCATCTCGTTCCTATAGAAATTCTAGAGATGATAGAGGTTCACGATATTCTAGAAATGATAACAGGGGAGACTCTGCAATTGTAACTTGTTCTGATTGTGGTACTGAATGTGAAGTTCCATTTGTCCCAAGGACTAACAAACCAGTTTATTGTAATGATTGCTTTAGAGATAACAAGTCTCAGGATTCAGGACGTGATAGAAATGACAGATATTCTAGAGATGATAGAGGTTCACGATATTCTAGAAATGATAACAGGGGAGACTCTGCAATTGTAACTTGTTCTGATTGTGGTACTGAATGTGAAGTTCCATTTGTCCCAAGGACTAACAAACCAGTTTATTGTAATGATTGCTTTAGAGATAACAAGTCTCAGGATTCAGGACGTGATAGAAATGACAGATATTCTAGAGATGATAGAGGTTCACGATATTCTAGAAATGATAACAGGGGAGACTCTGCAATTGTAACTTGTTCTGATTGTGGTACTGAATGTGAAGTTCCATTTGTCCCAAGGACTAACAAACCAGTTTATTGTAATGATTGCTTTAGAGATAACAAGTCTCAGGATTCAGGACGTGATAGAAATGACAGATATTCTAGAGATGATAGAGGTTCACGTTTATCATCTAGAAGAGAATCAAACAGAGATAATTCAAAACCTAACAAACCTAGAAGTGATAAATTTTTGAAAAAACAAGAGAGCTTCTATGCAAATGGTTCAGATAAATTTTATGAAACAATTAAAGAAAAATTATATGAAATCTTGGGAGGTAAAATCTGTTCTACTTGTGGATTTAAAGATGAACGAGCTTTAGGAATTAGTCCTATTTCTGAAAATGTAAAATCTGACAATTCTGGACGTGGAGGAGATGCTGCTTCGTGGGGAAAATATATCTCATCACCAGATCTTGCAAGAGAAGAACTCAGAGTATTTTGTTTAAATTGTAATCAAATTAGAGAACCTATTACAAAACGACCAGAAAATAGATCTAGACCAAAATCAAAAAAGAGTAAATATTTTCCTAGATAGACACTAAAATCATTCTTGAGAATTTGTTAACACTTTAATTATAATTATTTTAAAATAAATCTATGAATGGCGATTTCAAGGCATTAGGAATTTCTCTAATAATTGTTGTTGGAGTTGTAACTGCATATGCCATATTCGGCTTGTAGATCACTCTTTTACTATTTCTACAATATTTTTAATAATTTTTGTTGAGATTAGTGTGTGTTCTTTATCTAATACTGACTGAATAAAATCTGCAAAATCTTCTACAGTGTCTTCATTTTCAAGTAATATGCTGTGAGCTGATTTGTCTTTTACTGAAATCACTAATTCGTTTTTTATGACATTTAAAATTCCTGTAATGTATGTCTCTCTTCCTTCTTTTATGAAAATAAGACTAGCTAATTTCTGAGCTTCATATTTGTCATCACATGTGATGTTAATTTTCATTTATTCTCAAATAGAAATTCCTGTATTTTGTTTTTGGCTTTTTCTCTGTTTTCTTGATGAACTGCTAGAAATTCATTAATTTTTTCAATTAAAATTGCTTTTAGTTCTCCTGAAAGTAGATTTCCAGATTTATAATCTTCATAAATCTTTTTTAATTTACTATCGTCTGGCTCAAAAAATATTCTTAGATATTGAAACGATACATCAATGTCTGGATTCCCACCTAATTTTCTGTGTTGTTCTATATCTGGCTGTCCTCCTGAAAATGCATATTTGTTAATTTTCTTTTTTACTATATCTGGAGAATCTGTTGTGTACACTGTACCTTTATCATCAGAAGCTGACATTTTTCCTCCAGGACCTTCTAATGCAGGAATCATGATGTTATGAATCAATGCGGGTTTTTGTTTTCCTATTTTTGGTGCAATGTCTCTTGTTAATCTAAAATGAGGATCTTGATCAACTCCTAATGGAATTAGTACTGGTTTATCTTCAATAAAACATGGAGCAGATTGTAATGATGTATAAAAAATCATTCCAATGTTAGTTTCATTTGTAAATCCAAATGTTGCTTTTGTATTTGAAAAATTAATTTTTTTTGCAACTTGAGCAGCAATTGGATAAAGTGTTTGAATATTTTTTGTGTTTATGATGATTTTTGTTTTTTCTGGATTGAATCCTAATGCGATAAAATCTAATGCATTTTCATATGCAAATTGATTTGTTTCCTCCAAAGTAAGATTTGGTTTTGAGAAAAATTTCTCATCATCTGTGAGCTGAAAATACATGTTAACATCAAACTTTTCCTGTAACCATTTTGCAAACATCCATGGTACTAAATGACCTATATGCGTATGTCCTGATGGCCCTCTTCCAGTATATAGAAAGAATTTGTTACCTTTTTCATAATCATCTAGAATTCTAGTCATTTCTCTATGGGAGAAGAAAATTCCCCTTCTGAGCATAAAATGGTCTTCTCCAGTAATTTTTTTGATTCTGTCTAGTAATTCAGTAGTAATTTTCTCAGTCCCAAATTGCTTGATTAACTTATCATAGTCGATATCTCCCTCAACATGCCAAGGAGTTACAATAAAGTCATCAGCTGACATTCATCTTGACTTAGGTTAAGGTTTAAAAAGTCTTTTTCGAATTCTTTGCTGTTGTCGCAAGTTTTTCATGAAATTGAAAAAAAAATTATCACTTCATTAAGAGAAAATCCAAAACAAACTCCAAACTCTTTAGAAAAATCTACACAACTTTTACCTGATCAAATCAGACGAGGTATTGAATGGCTTCGATTAAAAGAATTGGCCATTGTTAATGAATCAAAATCTACTGTAGTTAGTTTAGGCAAAAATGGTATTGAATCTTTTGAAAAAGGATTGCCTGAAAGAAGATTACTTGATTTATTAAAAAATGGTCCTAAAAAATTATCAGATTTACAAAAAGAGCTTGGCTCTATTTTTGGACCTTCAATGGGTTTAGCTAGAAAAAATAATTGGATAGATACATCTAATGATCAAATATCCATAAAGACTTCCCCGCAAGAACTGCCTGGGGAAAAGACACTCAAACTAATTGGAAATGAAAAAATCCCTAAAGAGAAAATTGACATAAATGATTTATCTGGCCTTTTGAAAAGACCTGATTTTATCATTGAGGATGTTTTAAAGACACAAGAAATTTCTTTATCCACTTCTGCAAAATCAATTAATTTTTCTGATTCTGCTGATGGGATTGATGTAGAAGCTAATGTCCCTGAAGTTTTTGTTGCAAGAACTCATCCACTAAAAGACACCATAGATGAAATTCGTGAAATTTTTGTCACATTGGGTTTTTCAGAAATTCTTGGGAATATGACTCAATCAAGCTTTTGGAATTTTGATGCACTATTCACACCACAAGATCATCCTGCTAGAGAATTACAAGATACATTTTATCTTGATAAAATTAATGCAAAAAAAATTGGAACCCCAGAACAAATTAGAAAAGTTTCAGATTCTCACAAAAAGAATTGGAGATATCAATGGGATATCAATGAAGCTAGAAAAATGGTCCTAAGAACCCATACTACTTGTGTGACTATCAAACATTTAGCTGAAAACAAACCAGATGAGGCACGAATTTTTTCATTAGGTAGAGTATTTCGTAATGAAAAAGTCAGCTACAAACACTTAGTTGAATTCAATCAGATTGAAGGAGTTGTTGTTGGTAAAGATGCTTCTTTAAGAAATCTAATGGGAATTCAACGAGAATTTTACAAACGTATTGGAATTACAAAAATAAAATTCTGGCCCACTTTTTTCCCTTATACTGAACCTTCACTACAGACAATGGTATACAATGAAAAATTAGGGAAATGGATTGAGCTATTTGGTATGGGTATTTTTAGACCAGAAGTTACAAAACCTCTTGGAATCAATAAACCTGTTTTAGCTTGGGGTGGAGGAATAGAAAGAATTGCTATGTTGAAATATGATCTAGATGATGTACGAGAGTTTTACAGTAATAATCTAAGATGGCTTAGGAGTGCTACAAAATGCCAGTAGTTGAATTATCTTATTCCCGCCTTCAAAAATTAATTGGAAAAGTTTCAAAAAAACAAATTTCTGATTCTTTACCTTTTCTTGGATTAGATATTGAATCTGAAGATAAAGATTTAGTTAGAATTGAATATAGTCCAAACAGACCTGATTATTCTACTGATTTTGGAATCGCGCTTGGTTTACAAGGATTGCTTGGGGAAAAAATTGGAACAGTTAAACTCAAAATAAAAAAATCTAGTAAATATGAAATTTCTGTAAAATCCAATGTTTCAAAAATACGTCCGTTTGTCACTGGAATAGTTGCTAAAAATGGAAAAATCGATGATAAAACTATCAAGCAATTAATGACAATGCAAGAAGATCTTCATTTTGGAATAGGTAGAAAAAGAAAGAAATCTTCAATCGGTATTCATGATTTAGATAAAATTTCATTTCCTTTGGTGTATACAACAACTAATAGAAATCATAAATTTATACCACTAAATTCCGAAAAAGAGATTACAATTTCAGAAATCCTGACAAATACTGATGTTGGCAAAGACTATGGCTCCATTCTTGGACAATCATCACAAGTGCCTCTAATTTTAGATGACAATAAAAATACTGTATCTTTTCCTCCAATAATCAATGCTGCAGTAACAACTGTCACTCCTAAAACAAAAAATCTTTTCGTTGAAGTTACTGGAATCAATAAAGAAGATGCTGAAGATATGCTTTCAGTTGTAGCTACTATTTTACAAAGTGCCGGTTTTTCGTTAGAATCTGTAAAAATCTCTGGTGCAAAAAATTCTACACCTAAATTAGATTCTAGAAAACTTATTGTTAGTTCATCTATGATTAATAAAACTCTTGGCTTGAATTTAACCCCTTCAAAAATTATTTCATGCTTAAAAAAATCTAGATTAGATGCATCATCTAAAGGAAAAAATATTATTTGTATAATTCCTGCTTATAGATTTGATATTTTTGGACCAATGGATTTAGTAGAAGAAGTTGCATTAGGATATGGCATTCAAAATCTTGAACCAACTTTATCTCCATCACAAACCATAGGAATCACCAATCCTATATCTCTCAAACTAAAATCATTAGACAAAACAATGATTGGTTTAGGATATCTTGAAGCATTGAATTCTAGTTTGACTAGCAAACGAGTATTGTATGAAATGACCAACAGAGATTCTAAAAAAATTCTTTCTGTATTAGATTCAAAAAGTCAGGAACATACAATTTTGCGAGATTCAATACTTCCTGGGTTATTAGAAAATCTGTCTAGAAATATCCATGAATCATATCCTCAAAAAATGTTTGAAACTGGAACTATTTTTCTAACAGGTGATCCTATTGCTGAAAAAATTAATTTTGCTGGGATTAGTGCACACAAAAACTCGAATTTTACTGAAATAAAATCTGTAGTTCAGTCTGCACTAAATATTGGATTTGGAATTCAAATTGAAACAAAAACTTCTACTAATCCTACTTTTGAAAATGGTCATTGTGCATCAATTCTTCTAAATAATACTCAAATTGGAATCATTGGAAAAATTGATTCAAAGATAATTGAAAATTATAAGATACGTGTTCCTGTAGTGGGATTTGAGATTTCTTTATCTGAATCACTTCTTAAAAATTAATTTTAGATTATTCAAAATTATTTCTTGATAAATAATTCTCTCAATGGTTTTTAGTAGGAGTGGTTCCATTATTAATCGCCCAAGAGCAGGCACGCAGACGGATTAGGATGAGTCGATCGTAATGATACCAGTGATTTCTAATTCACCCAGGCGTGCTACATTATGGGCAACCCCGGTTTCAGAACGCGAGGAGGCGTATGGCTATGTACCAATGATTTTGTGCGAGTCAGAACCGGGGAACATTTTTTCAAAACCATTAAACATTGAAAGTTATTAACAAAATAAAATGGGAAATTATTGGTTAGCAAAACAAGAACCAAGTGGCCCCAGAGGATATAATTTTGAGCAATTAAAAAAAGATAAAACAACTATTTGGGATGGTGTTCACAATAATCTAGCATTAAAACATATGAGAGAAATGAAACCAGGAGATCTTGTTTTGTTTTATCATACAGGTGATGAAAGACAAGCTGTAGGAATTATGCAAATTACTTCAAAACCTTATCCCAATCCCAAAGAAGATGTAGAGCGTTTCATTGTGGTTGATGTAAAATATAAAAAATCATTGAAACGTCCAGTAACACTTGAAGAGATGAAAAAAGAGAAAAAATTCAAAGATTGGGAGCTAATTAAAATATCAAGATTGTCTGTAATGCCTGTTCCAAAGCCTATATGGGATACTATTCTTAAGATGTCTCAAAATTAACAATAATCGCTTTATTGATATAGTCGATTTATCTAATTTCTGTATGGCAACAGCTTATGTTTTAATAAACTGTGAATTAGGTTCAGAAGAAGCTATTATTCAGCAACTGAAGGGCTTAGAAGGTGTTAAGGAAGTTCATGGAACTTTTGGTGCATACGATATTTTGGCCAAGATCGAATCTGATACTGTTGAAAAACTTAGAGAAACAATTACTTGGAAAATCAGAAAAATTGAAAAGATTCGTTCAACTCTTACCTTGATGGGTATTGAAGGTCAAACATAAACACCCTTTTTTCTTATTATGATTCTACATTTTATTTTTGTAGTGCCTGAAAAGGATCGTGAAAAACGACAATTCGAATTTGAATATGTAAAAAAAATGGGTAAATTTTTTCAGGTTTGGCTAAAAGAAAAGTTTGGCAAAGAATATGAAATTCAATGTGATGAAATGATTACTACTCCTAGAAGTATTCTTCAGCGTCTTGACACTCATACATTAGTACGTGATCATGAACAAAGAGGAAAAAATACTTATCATTTCTACTTGACTCATTTCAAACCTTTGTGGACTGATTGTACATGTGATGGATATCATGCGGAAAATTTTGGAATGATTTTTTGGCAAACTCCTAAAGAATCTGATGATACATTATTTCTTGCAGAAAAGAATTGTACTACTGTTTCTCATGAATTACTTCATGAAATGTTGAGACTGTTAGGACATAAAAAATTCATTCAGGAGGTACATGATATATGGACTAAACATCTCTTTGAACAATTAGAATTTGAACAATATGGTGAAGATTTCCAAAAAACTGATGGTAAACCAATGTTTCTAACAATAAACACTTCTCAATTCAATTTACAATGAATTTTCAGTCAACATTTGGTAACTGAATAAATATTATTTTCAAAATTTGCAGTTTTGAAATCTAATTTGTTTTCAGGATCATTAGTTCTTGATTTACTTAACGTTTCAAGTTCTACTAGTGCATCTCCTCTAAATCCTACTGATGAACCATAAATTCCATCAGTTAACATTGTTCCATGATCACCTTTCTTGATATCATCAACCATGTCATAAAATCTTGTAGTTTCTTTTTTGTTTACTGGATTACCGGTTGCTTTGTTGTATGCTACTGCTATGTACATTCCATTATTTTTTACTGCAACCGGAACTTTGTGATTTTTGCCTGATGCACCTGGAATTGTATCATTTACAATCACTTCACATTTGTGATACATGCTAGAAACATATGCATAAAATCTGTATTGGGCAAATTTTCCTGCATCATCTTCTTCACATCCAACAAATACCTTATGCAATAATTCTAATGCGTCATCATTCATACTTTGTAATCTATCATCAATTCTTCCTCTTTCCAAAAGTTCAGATTTGCACTCTTTTGCAACTAATACTAAAATGAAATCTGGTAAATTGTAATTCTTAAGAGCGGCAACAAATGCCCCTGCTTGTGACATGCCAAATTTTGGGAATCCTTTATTGACCATGTTTACACCTCATTTCAGAAAATCTGCTCCCCAACATTGTATTAAAAAGCTGCTTTTGGCTTATAATTGTTAAGAATTTACGTGACTAATGAAATATTTTCCTTAGTTTTTGAATTGTAAATATTAAATTCGGGATGAATTTTTCGTATATTGTGGAAACTGACACAACATCAGAACTTGTTTCTAAAGTTTATTTGAAATTAAAAGAAAATATTACAAAATATCGAAATGTTATTGGCAGACCTTTAACTCTCACTGAAAAAATCTTATCTGGACATTTTAATGAAATCGATGATTCTGTGTTTACCGGTGGTAAGGATTACGTATTTTTGAAACCAGATAGAGTTGCTTTACAAGATGTCACTGGACAAATGGTAATGCTACAATTTATGCAAGCAGGTCAAAAACAAACTTCTTTGCCTACAACAGTTCATTGTGATCATCTCATCAGAGCAGAAGTTCAAGGTGATGTTGACATGAAAGTTTCTCTGGATGAAAACAGTGAAGTTTTCAAATTTCTTCAATCAGCTAGCGCAAAATATGGATGTGGTTTTTGGAAACCTGGAGCAGGAATTATTCACCAAGTAGTTCTTGAAAATTATGCATTTCCTGGTGGACTGATGATTGGTACAGATTCTCATACACCAAATGCAGGTGGTCTTGGTATGATTGCTATTGGTGTCGGTGGATTGGATGCAGCTGAAACTATGGCTGGTATGCCTTGGGAATTACTTTATCCAAAAAGAATTGGAGTGAAACTTACTGGAGAACTAAATGGATGGACCGCTCCAAAAGATATTATTTTGAAAGTTGCAGATGAACTAACTGTATCTGGAGGTACTAATGCTATTGTAGAATATTTTGGACCTGGAACTAAATCTATCAGCTGTACTGGAAAAGCTACTATTACTAACATGGGTGCTGAAATTGGAGCTACATGTTCTATATTTCCATATGACGAACGAATGGAAACATATCTCAAATATACAAACAGAGAAGAAATTGCCAAACTAGCAAATGAAAATAAAGATTCACTTGTTGCAGATTCTGAAGTAGAAACAAATCCTGAAAAATTCTTTGATAGAGTTATTGAGATTAATCTTTCAACATTAGAACCTCATATTGTAGGTCCACACACTCCTGACTTGGCAAGAACCATTTCTCAATTATCTGATGATGTAGAATCAAAAGACTATACTGATCCTATTTCTGTTGCACTTATTGGAAGTTGTACAAATTCTTCATATGAAGACATGTCAAGAGCAGCTAGTTTAGCTGAACAAGCAAAAGCTAAAGGAATCAAAGCAAAAATCCCTCTACTTGTTACTCCTGGCTCTGAGCAGATACGAGGTACCATTGAAAGAGATGGTCAAATGGATTCTCTAAAAGACATTGGTGCAACTGTATTAGCAAATGCATGTGGTCCTTGTATTGGACAATGGAATAGACCTGAATTAGAAAATGATGAACAAAATACAATTGTTACAACATTTAACAGAAATTTCCCAGGGCGAAACGATGGTCACCGAAGTACACTTAACTTCATTGGAAGTCCAGAAATGATAATTGCATTAGCATTAGGTGGTAAACTTTCTTTTAATCCTTTGAAAGATGATTTGATAGCAGCCGATGGAACAAAGTTTAAACTTGAACCCCCAAAACCTGCTCCTGAAGTTCCTGAAGAAGGTTTCATGCGACCAGAAGGGATTTTTGTTGCACCACCTGAAAATTCTGATGACATTGAAGTTATCATTGATCCTAACAGTAAAAGACTACAACGTTTAGAACCATTTCCAAAATGGGATGGTAATGATTATGAGGAAATTCCAATTATAGTAAAAGCTAAAGGTAAATGCACCACAGATCATATCTCTCCTGCAGGTGCATGGTTATCGTTACGTGGACATTTGAATAATCTCAGTGATAATATGTTGCTAGGAGCAGTTAATGCATTTAACAATAAAGTTGGCGAAGGTAAGAATATTCTAAATAATAACATTGAATCTTTTTCAAAAATTGCTAGAGATTACAAAGAAAAACACATGAGATGGGTAATAATTGGCGACAATAATTATGGTGAAGGTAGCAGTAGAGAACATGCTGCAATGACTCCTCGTTATTTGGGATGTGCTGCAGTAATTACAAAAAGCCTTGCAAGGATTCATGAAACAAATTTGAAAAAACAAGGAATATTGGCATTGACTTTTAGTAATTCTGATGATTATGAAAAAATACTTGAAGATGACAAAATCAGCTTACTTGATCTAAATAATCTTCAACCTGGCAAACAAGTGAAATGTGTAATTTCACATGCAGATGGAAATAAAGAAGAAATTTTGCTAAATCATTCATATAATAAATCTCAAATTGAGTGGTTCAAAGCAGGCTCAGCTCTTAATGTTTTGAGAAACAAATAGGATTTTTTTAACGTGGGGCCGACCGGAATCGAACCGGCGACCTACGGGTCACTACAGCTCCAAACTTACATCATCCGTGAGTCAGTTTAGCTTAGTTAACCTTTGGAGCCCTTAGCGGTGATCTTTTTCGTAGACACTGTCGCCCTACCAGGCTAGGCTACGACCCCACAAACAAGAATGGAATGGACTTGAATTTTAAGTTATTTTTAACCAAGATTTATTTGCAATAATCATCAATTTGTAATTGTTAATCAATTATGGTAAAACCAATTTACTTAGTATTAGGATCTATTCCTGTTATTGCTGCTATCTTACTTTCAACGCCATTGTTATTAAAAAATGAAATTCCAACATCTGCTTCAAATTATACTGACAATCTTGAAATCGAATATACTAAACATCAATTAAAGAAAATCTCTTACGGTGTTACAGAAAGAATTGGATCTCAAAAAACAGAAATTCTCTACATAAAAAATGATGGTGAGTTAAAATATTCCATCACTGAAAATGGATATCTTAGACCTGATGTTCGTTCACAATTAGATGAAGCAAAACTTAACAAAATTAAAGCATTAATCAAAGAAACTGGTTTCATTTCAATTCCTTCTGAATCATTTAAAGTAATGGAAAATGCAACCGATTATCAAAAATCAAATGTTAAGGTGACTCTTAATGGTCGTGTAAATCAAATTCATTGGCCTCAACAAAATGTTACGGAGGATTTTATCCCACCAATTATTACTATGGTTGAATCTGAACTTGATCAGATTATGTCTGAATTTAGTGAATAGATACAAATAGTCTTTAGGAAAAATCAGGACATGCTTCCATTATACGGTGAACGTAAAGATGCCAAGGGAATTATTTCTGATAAAATAGATTCTATTGATATTTTACGTGGGTCATCTACAGTTAAACGCGGTTTTGCACATATGTTAAAAAATGGCGTTGTAATGGATGTTACAACTGTAGAGCAAGCTCAGATTGCTGAAGAAGCTGGAGCAGTTTCTGTTATGGTTTTAGATAAGCTTCCGTCTGAAGTTAGAAAAGCTGGTGGGGTTGCACGAACTGCAAGTATAAGAATTATTGAAGAAATTATGGATTCAGTAACTATTCCTGTAATGGCTAAATGTAGAATTGGACATGTTAATGAAGCACTTGTTTTACAAGAAACTAATGTTGACATGATTGATGAATCAGAAGTTTTAACACCTGCTGATGAACTTCGACATATTTGGAAATGGGATTTTACAACACCTGTTGTTAATGGGGCAAGATCTTTAGCAGAAGCTTTGAGAAGAATTGAAGAAGGTGCTTCAATGATTAGAACTAAAGGAGAACCTGGAACAGGAAATGTTGCAGAAGCAATTAAACACATCAAAAAAGTAAATGATGAATTAAGAACAATAAAATCAATTTATGATTCTGGAGATAATCAAGATTTAGTAAGAATGGCAAGAGAATTCAAAGTATCTTATGATATTGTTGAACAAACTGCTAAGCTAGGTAGATTACCCGTTGTAAATTTTGCAGCTGGTGGAATTGCAACGCCTGCAGATGCTGCATATTTGATGTCTCTTGGATGTGATGGAATTTTTGTTGGTTCAGGAATTTTTAATTCTGATGATGCAAAAGAAAGAGCAAGAGCAATTGTTTTAGCTACTACCTTTTGGAATGAATCTGATAAAGTTAAAGAGGCTCAAAAAATGATTGATGAAAGACAATCTATGATTGGTTTAGACGTTAATACCTTAGAATTACGAATGCAAGATCGTGGTGGTTCAGCATGAGTCTTACTGTTGGAGTATTATCAATTCAAGGCGATGTTCAAGAAAATCTTTTGTCTGTCAAAGCTGCTATTGATGAATTAGGAATAGATGGTAAAGTAATTGATGTACGAACTCCTGAAGAAATTTCACAAGTAGACGGATTGATAATTCCTGGTGGAGAAAGTACTACTATTGGGCAATTATCTCTTGTAAATGGATCTTTGAAAGTTCTTAAAGAAAAAATTCAGAATGGTATGCCTGTACTTGGAATTTGTGCTGGTATGATTATGTTATCAAATACTGCAAATGATCGTGTGATAGGAAAAACTGATCAACCTCTATTGGACATTCTTGATATCAAATTAGAGCGAAATTCATTTGGACGACAAAACGAATCCTTTGAGTCTGACATATCTCTAGATCCAATAAATATTCCAAAATTTAATGGAGTGTTTATTAGGGCACCATCTGTTTCTGATGTTGGCTCAGGCGTTGAGATTTTATCAAAATTTAATGATCGTATTGTGGCAATCAAAAAAGGTAATGTAATTGGTACCGCATTTCATCCTGAATTAACTGAAGATATTTCATTACACAAGTATTTTGTTAGTCTTGTAAATACATCAAAGAATTAAACTGTGAAACGATGAATTCTGAGCAATTCTTTTTAACTATAGTTTAGTCGAGCTTTTAAAATGAATAAAAATTTCATAATGTTTGGTATTTTAGCCTCCATTTTAATGGGAGGTTCATTAGGACTATTTTCAATTAATGATTCTTTTGCTGATGATGATAATTCTATAAATCGAGAAGATTCTAAAGTAGATAAAAAACTAGAAGAAAAACAAGAAAAAGAAAAACAAAAAGCTGAAGAACGAAAGCA
>NZ_JAILWA010000005.1 GCF_025699255.1 Nitrosopumilus sp.
ACAGCAAAGAAAGCCGAAACTAAACCTGCAAAGAAAACAGCAAAGAAAGCCGAAACTAAACCTGCAAAGAAAACAGCAAAGAAAGCCGAAAAACCTATCAAAGAAAAAAAATTAACTAAAAAGGAATTAGAAGAAGCTAAAAGAGAAGCTGAAAAAACACTTGAGGAAGAACTAGAAGAACAACTTTCTGATGAAGAAATTGAAAATTTCCAAATTGAAAAAGTTGACATGGAGAGATTAACAAACAAAGTTTGTGATATTTTAGCAGAAAAAGAATCTGATGGCATGCTTCAAGGAGAACTGTGGAAAAAACTTAAACTTACAAACCAGATTGGTTCAAGATTAGCATTAAAGCTTGAAAGAATGGGTACAATTACAAGAGAAAAACTTTTGGAGAACAATCGTTGGACTTACAAATTAATTTTAAAGAAAACTCCTATCAGTACACAATCAATAGAAAATGCACCATGTTTAGTGTGTCCGGTTGAACAAAAATGTTCACTTGAAGGTGAGATTAGCCCTACAAATTGCCAATTCATTGAAGATTGGGTAATTGCCGAATTGAAAAAACCTGTGAAATCTAAATGAAACTCATAGAAGCGCGAAAAGATCATTATCGCAGATTAGCTCATGAACAGGGGTTTCGAAGTAGAGCTGCATTCAAACTAAAGGAATTAAATCAATCATATCGTATTATAGGACCTGGATTTTATGTATTAGACCTTGGATGTGCTCCAGGTGGATGGACTCAAATGGCTGTAAAATTAGCGGGAAATCAAGGAAAAGTTATGGGAATTGATTTGTCTTATGTTGAAGAAATTCCTGGTGCTCATATAATTCGAGAAAATATTGAAGATGAGCATGTTGTAGATGAAGTAATGTCTTATTTTGGACGTAAAGTAAATGCGGTAGTTTGTGATCTTTCTCCACAAGTTAGTGGAAATTGGTCTGTTGATCATGCAAAACAAATTTCTCTAAATTATGATTGTACTAAAATCATGGACAAAGTTTTAGCACATAAAGGAAATGCTGTATTCAAAGTCTTTGATGGAGAATTTTCTATGGAGTTTAAAGATTACATAAAGAAAAAATTTGCAAGAATTAATCTTACTAAACCAAAAGCTAGTAGAAAACAAAGTAGTGAATTATACTATGTTTGTTTAGGCTTTATTGGATAGTTTTAAAAATTTCTATAATTTCATTTATGTTTGCATTAGTTCTAAATCCAGTTGGGCAAAACACTGTGGTACTAGCTAAAAAATTATTCTCTTGTAAATTTGAAATTGCTTTTTCTAATTTTGGTGGTGATGATTTCATTATTGATGCAATTTCATCTAATGTATAGTATGCTCCTGGCATTTCTGACTCATCTAAACATTTGTTAAGTATTTTTTCACAACTTTTATCCGTTTCTAAATTTCTATTTTCTTCTAACATTTTTTGAACAAAATCTTTGTCGAAAAGTTTACCTATCCATAATGGTCCTGCTATGCTGATTTTTGATCTACATAGTTTACATTCTTGTTCTTGTTCTAATCTAATTTCTCTATGCCCACAATTTTTACAATGTAGAATATATCCTAAATTCTCTTGCTGATCTGGCCTATTTCGAACTGTGACATATGTTCGGTAATAATGCATTTCACTTTCTACAAATATTGGAATAATCTCTACTCCTAATCTTGCTGCTACTGTTCTTAGGGAACCTAGAATTAATCTAATGGCAATTTCATTCCCGTATTCTGTTCTGACTGGAACTCCTCCATATTTTCTCTTACATGCAGATTGAAAGAGGCCATTTAGGACCTGAAGATCGGTTGCTGCAGTTGAAAGAATTCCACCATGCATGGTAGCTCTTATACCACAGTCAAAAAAAGCTGCAGGCGAACCAAAAGGATCAATATCTACTATTGACCCACGTTTCCCTTTTTTTGAATAATTGCTAAAAAATCTACATACTTCTTTTTCAGAAAATTCTATATTTTTTATTTCATTTAGATTTGCTGAATATTCTGCCATTTTTAGCGCAGATGGGTTTAGATCATTGATTACAACTCTTTCAACATCTAGTTCATTTGCAACACGTAAACCTCTTGCTCCAATCCCTGAAAGTCCTTCTAAAAAAATTTTTGGACCTTGAAATTGTTTCAGAAATGTTGCATATACAATAATCGAAAAATCTCTATTCATTTTTGCTTTGGGGTTGAAAAATGCCGGTCTCATTGGAGGGACTTTATCCGTAATTGATTTTTTTGGGACCAACAGTTTTGTTTTTCCTTCAATTATCTCTTGAAAAGTTTCATCTGGAAATTTCAATTATGTTTCAATTTTTCTAAACGTAATATGGTTTAATACTTGTGGTTCATTAATAACGAAACATAATGTTTATTCTATGATTATATTTTGCTATTCTAATTTTAAATTAGAGTTTCTAAAAGGAATTTATCTTTGATTTACAACTGTTACAATAACCATGTAATTCAAAATTACTTTTTAAAATTAGAAATTTTGATTTTTTACTAGCTTTGATTTTAATATCTTTCAGAGTTTCTTCATCTACATCGTCAATTTTACCACATATCACGCATACCATATTGATATGTTCATTTGTATGTGCATCAAATCTAGCCTCTCCATCTACTTCTATTTCATTAACTAGTTTCTTTTCTTTGAGTAAGTCAAGTGTTTTGTATACTGTAGATAGACTAACCATTGGGTATTTTTTTCTTACAATCTTGTGTATTAGATCTGCACTTGGATGATCTTCTGTTTTTAATAGGTAGTCTACTATTGCCATTCTCTGAGGTGTTATTCTGCATCCATCATCTCTCAATGATTCAACGATCTGTTCTAACTGTTGCATATTACAATTAGCATATTCTTCTATTTAATATCTATTTTCTTTAATAGGAATAATTCCTAATTAATAATAACACTTAATTAGGAATAGTTCCTATTAATAATATGCAAATACAAACGTTTCAGGATAATCAGTTAGAATCAAACAAAAAAACCGTAAACAATGCAATTAGAATTTGTATTGAGTGTGGTAATATAGCCATTAAAATACAAAATCATGGCATATTTTGCAAAGATTGTGGTTCATTCTTTGATGTGGAGCAAAACCATGATGAATGAACATTCTTGCAGAAGTGTTTGTGGATATTATGATGCTGACGCTGAATTTAGAAATTCAACAAATAGCATATTTAGAAAATATTGTGCACTTTGCGACTTGGAATTAGTTTCTAGATATTCAAATTGTCCTTGCTGTCACAAATCCTTTGAGGTCAGATCCTAATGGTGTATATCTGTAAAGGAGTATGTGAGAGTCTTAAAGGAGAAAAAATTCCAAATGGGTCCAAGTACGGATATGGACAAAAGAGATGTACTCTGTGTAGTATTTTTATGACTGTTTCTGGTTTTCGCTGCCCTTGTTGCAGTGCTCTTTTACGAACAAAATCAAGGGGTAAAAAATAATGTCAAAAAGAATTACTATTACATTGGATGATGAAATTTTAAAAAAATTATGTGCAAAACAAGCAACTGCAATAAAAAAATCCTCAAAATCTGTTAGTTTTTCTAAAGTAGTCAATGACACCCTACGAAAATCCCTTTGACTGTTTCAAAAGTATGCGGAATAACATATTCAGTTCATTCCCTCTATAAAGAAACTTTGTGTATGTTTTACAGTGTTAAATTAGTTTAATACTTGTACTTTAAGATACAATTCGTGCAAATTTGTGGAATAGATGATGCAGGACGTGGTCCTATGTTGGGTCCCTTGGTGATAGCTGGAATATCATTAGATAAAAAAAATATAAAAGAACTAAATGCTCTGGGTGTAAAAGATTCAAAAAAACTTACCCCAAAATTACGAGAAGTGCTTTACAAAAAAATTATCAACACTGTTGATGATTATTATATCACAAAAATTTCTCCCAAATCCATTGATGCTAGTGTAAAGAAACACTGTCTAAATGACTTAGAAGCTAAATACATGGCAAAAGTAGTTTCAAAATTAAATCCTGATATTTCATATGTTGATTCATGCGATGTTAATCCTACTAGATTTGGAAAAGAAATTTCTAAATTATCTGATAATCATAAGATAAAATCATATCATCGTGCAGATAGTAGATTTGTTGTAGTTTCTGCAGCATCAATTCTGGCAAAAGTCACTAGAGATAGAGCAATTATGAGATTAAAAAAAGAACATAATTTGGGCAGTGGATATCCATCTGACTCTGTAACTGTGAAATTTGTTACAAAATATTATAAAACAAATCAAGAGATGCCCAAATTTGTGCGTAAAAGCTGGAAACCTGTACAGAAAATTATTGAAAATAATTAATTTTTAAACTTTGAAATTACCATTGCATGATCCTTATCATAAGGATGTAAATCAATAGTTTGTAAAACATCAAACATTGGTTTTAGTTTCTCAATTTCTTCTTCAACTATTCTTTTTGGCGCTTTTGTCACATCAATACTTCTAGTTTTGATAACTAAAAAGAAATAACCTCCTTTTTTTAGAAACATTTCGCAATTATCAATAGCAATTTGTGTTTGATCAGGTTGTGCAATATCTACATACACAACATCCACTTTTCCAAACACTGAAAAATACTCTTTAGGTTTTCTTGCATCTTGTAGAATAGGAATAATATTTTTTCTATATGCCGCAACTCTGTCTAAGAAATCTCTTGCAACTCTACTTGCATGTTCTACTGCAAAAACCATTCCGTTAGGTCCTACAATATCTGATATGTGACTAACTGTGGTTCCAGTTGACGCCCCTAAATATAGAACTTGACTTTTGTTTTCAAAAGGAAAATAATCAAGATCATTCATTATTGCTGCAGCTAATTTACTCCTAAAGGGATCCCATAACCTGTATTCAATATTTTTTTTAATGATTAATTTTTCTTTGTAAACTTGATTGCCGGGGATCAAATTTTCCGTAGCTAATTTATTTTGTCCCTCTGATTTAATCCAAAAAAATGATTTATTATCTTCTTCCAAACTTCTTTCTCTTTTTATTTGAATTTTGATTTTCTCTTCTTGGATTATCTCTATAGCTTCCTTCTCTTCTATCTCCGCCATCTCTTCTTGGATTATCTCTATAGCTTCCTTCTCTTCTATCTCCTCTCCTTCTATCTCCGCCATCTCTTCTTGGATTATCTCTATAGCTTCCTTCTCTTCTATCTCCTCTCCTTCTATCTCCGCCATCTCTTCTTGGATTATCTCTATATCCTCCTCTCCTTCTATCTCGATCTTCTCTGAAAGTTTGAGGTGGTCTGGAGTCTTTTTCAGTAGGATTTTCATATTTCTTACTTATTTCATCTACTCTGACATTGAGTTTTTCAAGTAAAGTATTGTTTAGTCCTTCTCCGTAAACATCCACTCTAGCAGCAATTACTGCTTTTGCAGCTACTGCACGAGCAATTTTCCCTCTTTGCCATCTTGGAGCAGAATGAACCATTGCATGTTGGAATAATAATCCGTGTTTTGGAGGTTGAGAACCTGTTTTCAATGATCTGAATAATGCTTTTTCAGCTCCTAACACTTGTATTGTACTTGCAGGAAGGGATGCGAGTCTTTTGATGCTTCCTGCTCTTCCTAGAATTCTTGCACCTACTGCAGTTCCAAGAATTGCTGAAAGATTTGGTGCAATATCTTGCATCTCTGTTTCAACATGTTCTTCAAGTTTTTTACGTAACTCATGAAAATCTAAAACTTGTTTTGCAATTGATTGAACAATTGATAAATTAACATCTGAAATATCTCCTCCTCTACTTTTTGATGCAATTAAAGATAACATTTCTACTTTAGATTCAGGAAAACCTGCATCTTCAAAAACTTGTTTAGTTAGTGATTCTCTTTTACCTGCCATTACGATTTGTGCATATCCGTTAATACTATCAATAATGTTGTCTAATTCTGGAAAATGTAATCCGTACCACTCTCTAAGTCTAGAACTCAATCCATTTGCTATTTTATCAATTTCATCTAGTGAATTTATTGCTTGAATGATATGTAGATCTGGACTTTGTGATACCTCTGTAACTTTTGATGAAGATAACCCTAAAGCAAATTCTCTTAATTTCCCAAGAGTATCTTGTAAGTTAGAAGCAAAACCTGAATCTACAATGATTTGAGGTTTATTTGCCTGAATTGTATCTAATTCTGATGCTTCCATTAAATGACAATCAATAGAATATTTTTTTAAAATTGCAAGCAAAGAATCGTCACTTACAGAAAATCCTCTTTGGGTTGATGCTAGATAATTTACAAGCTCATTTAATTTTGATTCTTTGTTTTTAACTAAAAGATACTCTTTAACTGCATTTGAGAAAGGAAATGCTCTATCTAGTTTTCCATCATTGAAGACTGAGATTCCCAATTCTGTTAAAATCACAGAATACATGACTAGTTGATTCTAAACCACCTTTAAAAAAGGTACCAGAATCTAGAATCAACTGTTATATTCAAACCTAAGATAATTAATGAATGTGGAACCCAGTATTGCAACTTCCATCGGTCCAATTCAATTAGACAAACCTGTAATGTTAGCATCTGGAATTTTAGGCATATCTCTTGATGTTTTTAATCGACTTTACGCATCTGGCGCTGGTGCTGTTGTAACTAAATCTCTTAGCACAGCCCCTTGGGAAGGATATCCAAATCCTACTATCTTTAGTGTGAAAGGAGGTGGATGGATTAATGCTGTTGGTCTTTCTAATCCCGGAGCTGCATATTTTGCAAAAATGATAGAGCCAAACCAAGACGTTCCAATTATTGTCAGTTTAGTAGGTTCAATACCTTCAGATTTTGAATCTATGATCAAAGAATTTGAAAAATGTAAAGTTAAAGCATATGAACTAAATTTATCTTGCCCGCATGTTGCCAAAGTTGGTTTAGAAGTTGGGGATGATCCTGGATTAGTAAAAGAAATTGTATCTACAGTTAAAAAATCTACTAATGTTCCTGTAATTGCCAAAGTTGGTTTGGGTACCAGTAATTATCTAAATACCGTAAGTACCGCAATAGATTCAGGAATTGATGCTATTACTGCAATTAACACTGTACGTGCAATGGCAATTGATGTTGAAACGAAACGACCCATACTTAGCAACAAATTTGGAGGTTTATCTGGAACTCCTATCAAACCAATTGCGTTAAGATGCGTGTATGAAATCTCTTCCCAATATGATATTCCAATAATTGGTTGTGGTGGTATTTCTTCTTGGGAAGATGCTGTAGAATTTTTCTTGGCAGGAGCTTCTGCTGTTCAACTTGGAAGTGCAATTGGTGATAATTGGGTTGGAGTTTTTGATGACATTAACAAAGGAATACTGGATTACATGAAAAGAAAAAATTATTCTACAATCAAGGAGATGGTGGGTCTTGCAAAGAAATCTTAATCACCCAACAATTGTAACAATTGAAAAAGTTATTGAAGAAACTCCTACAGTTAGAACTCTGGTTTTTTCTGATGATATTATGCCTAATGTTCTTCCAGGACAATTTGCCATGGTTTGGATACCTGGAGTAAATGAATTACCGATGAGTATAATGATATCCAAAGAATCTGGTAAAGCTGCATTCACTGTTAGAAAACATGGGCCTTCATCTACTGGATTGTTTAACGTACCTGTGGGTGGACAAATTGGAATTAGAGGTCCTTATGGAAATTCATTTGATGTAAAAGAAGGCAAAATATTGTTAGTTGGTGGTGGAACTGGACTTGTTCCTATGATGCGATTACTAACTTTTCTAAAACCTACTGATGATGTTACTGTGTTAATGGGTGCAAAATCAAAAGATGAAGTTTTCTTTGAGGAATTAGCAAACGATCTTTTGAAAAATAATCCACATCGAGTGATAGTTTCTACTGATGATGGTAGTTATGGTGAGAAAGGATTTGTCACTGATATGGTAGAAAAATTAGTTAATGAAACCCAATTTGACGCTGTGTATGTTTGTGGTCCTGAAATCATGATGTATAAAACCGTGCAATCCGCTCATTCTAGAAATATTTTTGTTCAAGCCAGTCTTGAGAGGATGATGAAATGTGGGGTTGGTATCTGTGGTAGTTGCTGTGTAGGTGAGGATCTTGCATGCAGAGATGGAACTGTCTTTGACGGGGAACATTTGTCAACAAATAAGGAATTTGGTCATTTACATCGTAATAAGGCTGGAATTTTAGAAAATTACTAGGTTTGACTAGCAAGGTTTAAAATAAATCAGAAAATTATTTCCGTGAAGGGTATGGGTCATCCAAAGATAGTCTTAACGGCTGATAGAACATTAATGTCACCGTATAGGGGATTATCACTTGCAACGTTTTTTGGATGTGCTCCAGCACTTGACCCTCATAGAGATAAAAACAGTTTTTGGTACAAGATTCTTAAAAATCAGGTCACTCCAAAAGTTCTATTTGATTTCATTTGTAATTGGTCTCCTGATATTGATGGTGTTGCAAAATATGCTCCTTATGGACTAAGAAAATTAGAAGCTGGTTTACTTCGAGATGGTTTTAGTAGACAAGATGTAGTTGTTGCTCATCCAAATCATATTGAAAAATTTATTGGACCTGAAACTCAGGTCATTGGAACTTATGAGATGGATCCTCTTGGTATGGGTCCAGTTACTATGACATTTACTTATGGTCGAAAACAAACATCTTATGATGAATTTTACAATGCAGAACTACATCGTAGAATAAAAGCTGCAAAAGCAAGAACTGGAAGTAAAGCAAAAGTGATTTCTGGAGCATCTGGTACTTGGCAATATAATTACGATCCTGAAAAGATTGAAGAATTTGGAATTTATGCAATTTTAGAAGGAGAACTTGGTGGCATTGCTCCTGAAATTGATGGACATGCAGGTCGCTTCTTTAATTATTTGATTAATGGAGATTTTGAAAATATGGATCCTTTCCGCAAAAGAAGTGACTTTAAAGTTAACATTAAAGAATTTGAAAGAAACGGCAAAAAACTTCATGGAAGATTTGTTAATTTTTGGGATAGACCAGAACTAGAAGAGATTCCTGATATTGTTGAACCAAGTATGCATGGAATGGTTGAAGTAATGAGAGGATGTGGTAGAGGTTGTAAATTCTGTGATGTCACATTAAGATCTTTAAGATATTATTCTCCAGAAAAAGTCAAAAAAGAAATTGAAGTTAACATTAAGAAAGGTGGTTCTAAATCTGCATGGATTCACAGTGATGATATTTTCGTTTATGGGATGGATCCTCGAACTGCAAAAGGAATGGAACCAAACAGAGAAGCATTAGAAGAACTATTTACTGCAATCATGTCTACTGGAGTTGAACATACCAATCCAACTCACGGTACATTGGCAGGTGCCATTGCTGATGAAAAATTAATTCCTAATTTATCCAAAATTATGAAAGCTAGTCCTGATAATATGATTGGTATTCAAGCAGGATTTGAAACTGGAAGTCTTAGGCTAATCGGTAAATATGCAGATAGAAAACTTGCACCATATGACCCATCTGAATGGCATTGGGTTGTAAAAGAAGGTGTCAAGACTTTGAATCAGGATTATTGGATTCCTGCATTTACATTAATTATGGGACTTGATAACGATGAGACTCCTGAAGATTCTTGGGAAACTATACAACTACTTAGTGAGTTAGAACGTGAGCAACCTGATTCTATGTTTACTGCTACTGCATTGACATTTGTTCCAATTGGCTTACTTGAAAAATCTGACTTTTTCCACATTGGAAATGAAATGACTCCTGCACAACTTGGTGTTCTTTACAAAACATGGCAACACAATTTCAAATATGGTATTCAAAAATTCATGACTAAAACTGGTTCAAAAGGCCCACAAAGATACTTCTTTAATGCAATCGCAAGATCTCTTGGAGGTGTTCCTCTTGGTGCAATGGAAAAATATGCCCGCAGGAAGAGTAAGGAACACGAAAAAGTTATTGAGACTGTTAAAGCCAAATATTGGTAGTTATCCAAATACATAAATTCACTAATTCTTATTTTATAACATGGCAACACACGGTTCACTTACCAAAGCTGGTAAAGTAAGAGGACAAACACCAAAGGTTGAAGGTAGAAAAATTGTAGGCACTAGTTCTAGTGTTGGAAACAAAAGTAACTTCAAGAAAAGATTTGTTTTAGGCAGATTTCCTGGTCAAAATAAACCTGGACAAAGAAGAAAGAGACGATAGTCCATTTTCTAAAATTTTATCATCTTACGATCATTTTCTAAAACAATAACCTTATAAAGTACTGGTACCGTACTATACGGTATGGTAGAAGATTTAAGATTAGATAGTTTAGAGGGCGTAGGTCCTGTAACTACAAGAAAATTATCCGATGCAGGTGTCCACAACGTCATGGATCTCATCGTTAGAGGTCCTGTTGAAATTGCAGAAATTACTGGAATGGAAAAGGATACTGCTGAAAAAATTGTCAATAAAGCCAGACAACATCTAGTTGAAGGTGGATTAATAGCTAAAGATTTTGTTAGTGCAAGTGAGATTTACAAATACAGACAAAGCATTGGCAAAATTACAACTGGTACAAACTGTCTTGATACTTTGTTTGATGGTGGTTTAGAAACACAAGCATTAACAGAAGTATATGGAGAGTTTGGTTGTGGTAAAACACAATTTGCACATACCATGTCAGTAATGGTTCAAAAAAGTAAAGAAGAAGGTGGTCTTGAAGGCTCTGTTTTGTATATTGATACTGAAAATACTTTCAGACCTGAAAGAATTGTAGCAATTGCACAAGCTCATGAGATGGATCCTGAGAAAGTTTTGGATAACATAATAGTAGCACGTGCATACAACAGTGCACATCAAGTACTAATTTTAGAAGAAGCTGGTCCTGTAATTGAAGAAAACAATGTTAAACTAATTGTGGCAGATTCTGCAGTTGGATTGTTTCGTGCTGAATATCTAGGTAGAGGAACATTGTCTGTTAGACAACAAAAATTAAATCACTTTGTACATTTGTTGTCAAGAATTGCAGAAACATACAATTGTGCTGCAATTGCAACCAATCAAGTTATGGCATCTCCTGATGTTTTCTTTGGAGATCCAACTCGACCAATTGGTGGAAATGTGGTTGCACATACCAGCACTTACAGAATCTACTTTAAGAAATCAGGTAAGAAACGAATCGCTAGAATGGTAGATAGTCCTCATCACCCTGAAGAGGAAGTGATCTTTGCTCTTGGTGAAGCAGGTATTATGGATCCTGAAGAAGCTGAGAAAAAGACAAAAAAGACTACTAAAAAAGCAGCAGCCAAAAAAACTACTAAAAAAACCAAAGAGGCTGAGGTAGAGGCTACAGTAGAAACACCTGAGGTAGAGGCTACAGTAGAAACATCTGAGGTAGAGGCTACAGTAGAAACACCTGAGGTAGAGGCTACAGTAGAAACACCTGAGGTAGAGGCTACAGTAGAAACAGAATCTGATGATTTGGATCCTGTAGAAGAGTAACCACTCTTTTTCCCACTTTTTCTATTTTACTTAAATTATAAAATATCCTTTTTGTTAATCCCTATATCATGACAGATCTGTATAGGTTACTTCCAGAAGAAATGGAAGAACTTGTAATTGGTATGGGTTATCCCAGATATCGAGCAGATCAAATCTTACTTCCACTATATTACAAATTCCCAAAAGATCTTAATGATATTCCTCAACTCCCAAAAAAACTTAGAGAAGAATTAACTGAAGCAGGTTATACAATTGGTTCAGCAAAAGAAACTCATAGAGTTGTAAGTGATGATGGAGATACAACAAAACTATTACTTAATTTATCAAATAATAATTCTGTAGAAACTGTTCTAATGCAATATGATCCAAAAAAGATTGGAGGCCACCCAAGATCTACAATATGTGTTTCTACTCAAATTGGATGTGCAATGGGTTGTGTATTTTGTGCAACAGGACAAATGGGATTTGAAACAAATCTAAAAGCAGAACATATAATATCACAAGTAATTCATTTTGCAAAACTCCTTGAACAAAGAGGAGAACATGTTACCAATTTGGTTTTCATGGGGATGGGAGAACCAATGGCTAATTATGATGAAATGATTCGAGCTGTTAAAATTCTAACACATGATAGAGGATTTGGTTTAGGTCAAAGACACATCACAATTTCTACAATTGGAATAAAATCTGGAATTGAAAAACTTGCAGACGAAAATCTTCAGATTGGTTTAGCCATTTCACTTCATGCTCCAAATAACACATTACGAAAAAAATTAGTACCTACTGCCACACCAAATTCAGTAGAAGAAATTATTGAATTAGGGAGAAATTATTTCAAAAAAACTGGTCGTCGTGTAACATTTGAATATGCTCTTATGGCGGGAATCAATGATTCTCCTGAAATTGCAACAGAATTGGCTACCTTGTTGAAAGGCAATGGTTCTCATGTGAATTTAATTCCGATAAACCCAACAGCTGGTGATTTCCAACGTCCATCCGAGACAAATGTGCTTGAATTTGAACGAATTTTATCTAGAGCAGGAATCAACTGTACAATCAGAATTGAAAAAGGTACTGAAATTTCAGCAGCATGTGGTCAACTTAGAACCGATCTAATTAGCCAAAAATCTCCAAAATGATGTTCTAAGTCTTAAAATAGGGCTTTCGAAGGTTTTACACTAAATGGCAACTAAGAAATCCCATGGTCGTTCACATGGATTTAAGCATAAATCTAGATCCGTAATGAAGAAAAAGGCACCGCGAGGAGTCTCATTCCTATTGCGTGAATACCAAGAAGGTCAACAAGCACTTGTCATTATTGATCCAAGACAGCATAAAGGATTACCACATAGAAGATACCATGGAAAAGTTGGTGTTATTACAAATGTTGGTAGACGAGCAATCACACTAGATGTAAAATTAGGTGAGAAATCGAAAACCTTAATCACTAGATTGGATCACATTAAACCATTCGGTGTATAATATGGAAGAAGTAAAAAAGAAACAAGCTATTTCTCTTTCAGAGGTAAAAGAAATTTTAGGTAAAGTTGATGTTGAAGAAATGGATCAAATTCAACGTTGGACCTATGATTATGTTTCAAAATTTGTATCAACAGAACCTAAAGATGCAAAAGAAATGAAAAAACAATTAATCAAAGAATGTGAGTTAACAGAAGATGAAGCTGTTGAGATAGTTAACATTAGACCTACAAGTTTAGCTGAATTACGCTCCTTCACTTTCGGTTGGAAAAAATTAATTCTCGCAGAAACATTGGAAAAAATGCTCAAAATAATTAAGGAGCATTCGTAAGTTCTTTAGGAGCATTCTATTTTGTATAGGGCACAACCCCCACCTAGAAAGTATGAAGAGTATGCGTATGTTTTAGATTTTAATCCTCGAGGAAAATCCTCTACAGTTAGAGGAAGAGATGGAATAATAATTACTGCCATTGGAGAAGATAGATTAACTATTTTAGAAATTCTTGGAATTCCAAACTCTACATTTGAGATTGGAGAAAAAATTTACATTGGTAAAGAAGGACGAACCAAAGTTTTGTCTGTTTTAGGAAAAATGGATTATGATCGAATTTCTTCATCTGCTCAAAGTGAACTTGATAATGTTGTAGAAAAAATTGTCACAGACAATGAAGAAAAATTTGTTACATATCTAAACAATGCACAACCACTGACTCCTAGGATTCATGCACTTGAATTAATTCCTGGAATTGGAAAAACATACATGAAAACTATGCTTGAAGAAAGAGAAAAACAAAAGTTTGAAAGCTATCAAGATTTACAAGAACGTGTTGGGTTTAAGGAACCAATAAAACATATTTCAGAACGTATAATGGATGAAATAACTGGCGAAAGCCGTATGAATCTCTTTGTTAAGAGATGATAAAACGAAAACGATTAGGACAACACTTTCTAAAATCTGATTCTATAGCTAAATTCATAGTATCTGAGGCCAATATTTCAAAAAATGATGTTGTTTTTGAAGTTGGAATTGGACAGGGAATTTTAACTCCCTTACTGTGTAAAAATGCTAAAAAAGTAATTTCTGTAGATTTAGATGAATCTTTAGTAAAAAATGCAAAATCCAAGTATTCTGAAATTGAGAATCTTGTTTTGAAGTCTGGTGATGGTTTTAAGAAAAAAGACATTTTCACCATTTTTGTATCTAATCTTCCTTATTCTAGGAGTAGGGATGCAATTGAATGGTTAGCGAGAACTTCTTTTTCTCATGGTGTAATAATGGTTCAAAAAGAATTTGCAGAGAAACTTCTTACTACGTCATCAAAGACTAGAAAAGCTATAAGCATTATTGCAACACATGGGTTTGAAATTACTTTTTTATCTAAAGTTGGAAAAAATAATTTTTCCCCTCCTCCAAAAGTAGATTCTGTACTTCTTAAAATAGTCAAAAAAAATAATATGACTAAAGATCTTGTTCAAACAATAAATAAAATTTTTTCATATAGACGAAAAACTGTAAAAAATATTTTAAAACAATTCAATAAAGAAACTCTAATAGATAAACGAGTAGATGATCTTTCTGGAGACGAAATAATAAATCTTGCAAACAAAATACTTGAAAAATGATGAATATCCTCCATCTGAGGATACATTTTTTATTGCTGAAAATATTGAAAATGAAAAAGGTCGCTTTGCTTTAGATGTTGGGAGTGGTTCAGGATATTTGACAAATTTACTTTCTGAGAATTTCTTTTATGTTGTAGGAACTGATGTTAATTTTGATGTGCTAAAAAATCAAACTTACAAAACTGAAAATATAGTTTGTTGCAATGGTTCGGATGCATTAAAAATTAAATTTGATTTTATTGTATGTAATTTACCATATCTTGCAACTGACGAAATTATAGATATTGCAACAGATGGAGGTGCAGAAGGATTTGAAATTCCTAAAAAAATATTTGATTCTGTAATTTGTAATTTAACTGAGGATGGAAAATTTATTTTTATCACTTCGTCTTTGTCTAACTATCAAAAATTGATAGAATATGCTCAAAAATTAGGTTTGAAAGCAAGAATTTTGGCAAAAAAGAAACTATTTTTTGAAGAGTTAATTCTAGTCGAAACTACTAGGTGATTATTTTCTTAATTTTTCTTTAGCATATGTGATAATTGCATCTGTCATTTGTGTAGTTGACGCATTTCCACCAATATCCCATGTCACTGCTTTTCCCTCATTGATTACTTGTTCTGTTGCAGCAAATATTGCATCTCTGACATCTCTTTCACCCATATAGTCTGCCATCCAAGCTCCTGACAAGACAGTTGCAGTTGGATTTACTTTATTTTGCCCTGCAAATTGTGGAGCACTTCCATGTGCAGCTTCAAACATTGCATAATTATCACCTATGTTTGCAGAATAAATTAATCCAATTGATCCTACAAGAGCTGATGCTAATTCTGAAATAATATCCATAAACAAATTTGTACTAACTAATACTGAATTATTAAATTGCTCAGTTGCAATAACCATCTGTTGTGCCATGTTGTCGATGTAAATTTCAGATAGCTCAATTCCGGTTCCTTCTACTGCCTTTTGCGCTTCATCCCAAAATATTCCATCTGTTTGCTTTAGGATATTTCTTTTTGTAACTGCAACCATTTTTTTCATATTAAATTTATTTGCCCAATCTACTGATGAATCCAGCAATCTTCTACTGCCTTGTCTTGTAATCTTTCTAATTGCAATTGCTGCATCATCTGTAATTTTTGCTTCAACTCCTGTATAGAGACCTTCAGTAGCTTCTCTAAAACACACACAGTCTAATTTTCTATCCGGTGTTAATCTATCATATGTTTTGGTTGGTCTAATATTTGCATAAAGATCAAATTTTTGTCTTAATGTAACTGCCACACTTCTGGGTGCTCCTGGAACTGGGATTGTAGTAGTTGGACCTTTAAAACAACAATCTGATTCCTCTAATGTTTTCATAGTTGCATCAGGAATGTATGATGCATCTTTTCTACCATTTTTGTCCCATTGTTCTGAACCTGCTTCACAAAGAACTAATTCTGATTGAAAATTGCATTCCTTAAGGACTTTGAGCATTGAATCCACAACTTCAGGTCCAATACCGTCTCCTTTCATCACAGCAGCTTTTTTACTCAAAACTGCATGAATTTGAGACATTTATTATTTAATTCTACCTTGAATCTAAGAAATCTTTTTACATATTTTCTATAGTGATGATTTAATACCTAATTTGTTAACTAGTTACTAAATGCAGATAGTTCAAATCTCTGATCTACATGTAGGGTCTCAATTCTTACAAGATAAGTTTGATACATTAGTTGATGAAGTAAATCAATTAAATCCTGATGTAATCATCATCACTGGCGATTTGACAAATGAGGGACTGATGAAAGAATATGAGAAATGTAAATCTCTTTTAACAAAATTCAAAACAAAAAAAATTATTACAATTAGTGGAAATCATGATTATAGAAATACAGGCTATCTATTATTCAAAAAATTTTTTCCATTTGAAACTGTAAATGAATTGGGAGATGATGTTGTTTTGGTAACTGTTGGAACCGCTAGGCCTGATAGAAATGAAGGTGAAGTAGGATACAGACAAAATTTATGGTTAGAAAGAACTATGAAGAAATACAAAGATAAAGTCAAGATTGTTGCTATGCACCATCATTTGATTGCAATTCCTGATACTGGTTCTGATCAGCTAACTGTTGTTGACGCTGGTGATGTTCTAAGAACTATTTTAGATTCAAAAGTTGATGTTGTGTTATGTGGTCATAAGCACAGACCTTGGGCTTGGAATTTCAGATCTCTTACTGTTGTAAATGCAGGTACTGCTACATCTGAAAGAGTTAGAGGCTTTTTTGAGAATACTTACAATATACTTACCATTGTTGATAAAAAAGTTCAGGTTGATCTCAAGATTGTTGGTGGAAAAAGACTTCCAATTGATGATATTGTGAATAATTATAGCCAATTTCGCGACGAATGAATTTATTTACAGATTAATTCTAGGGCTCATTATGCGGGGATCGCCTAGCCTGGTAGGGCGTAGGATTGCTAATCCTATGTCCGCAAGGACACGGGGGTTCAAATCCCCCTCCCCGCGCCATTAAAACTTAATAGACCGATTCGAGAAGTTTTTTCATGGGACGAAGAAAAACACAAAAAATCATTCGTACTGGTCCAAAAAATGCTACTACTGGAATGTGTCCTATTTGTAAAACAATTGGTAAAATTTTCATTCTTGGCTCTCCAGGTGAAGAGAGAGCAAAATGTGAAAAATGTCGTCAAGAATTTGAGTTATAGTTCAAAAAGCTAGCCTGTCCGTCAAAATATTTACCCATAACTTTTTAAGACAATTTTTTCCAGAAAGATAATCATGAGTTCAGAAGCTGAAACTATCTATGAGCGAGTTGCAAAACTTGAAGATGAAATTGCATTGCTCAGAAGTGAAGTAGATATTCTAAAACGAGCATTGAGAAATAAAATTGCCCGTCATGAAATATCAATGATCAAGAAAGGAACTGACGTAGATTCTATCATTGATTAATTTTTTGTCTTTATACTTCTAATCAATTCTAAAATAAAATCTACATCTTCTGCATTTGGATTGATCTCCAAATATTTATTCAGATATTTTAAAGCTCTTTCAGAATTTTGTAATCTTTCTTCTAAAATTCCTTTATCTCTAATATCTTCTGGGGATTCTGGTTCAATTGCTAATACCATATTGACACAACGTAATGCTTTTTCATAAACAAAAGATTGGACATAAGAGTTTTTTAAATTTCTTGTAAGACGAACTAAAATCTGTTCTGTTTTCACTTCATCAAGAAATTCTGGTTGAAATTCCAATTGACCTCCATAATTTGCATCCAAAATATCTTGTAAATCATCTACATCAAGTAATCGTCCATCATAAAATGGATCTAATATCATTTCTTCATTGTATTTTACTAAGATATGACTGGGAAAACCTACAATCTTGAGATCTAAACCAATAAACTTTGCAATTTCTACATAAAGAATAGAAATTGTAATTGGAAGTCCTGTTTTTTTGTCAATTACTTCATTTAGAAAATTATTTTTTGGATTATAGTAATCATCGTCATCTCCACTAAAACCTAGATTTTCAAAAAGATGCTCATTTAACATTGAAATTAAATATGTTGGATTTTTAACATCGCTGATTGATTCTTTTAGAGATTTACCAATTCGATTTATCTTTTTTACATATTCATCCACATCAAGATCTGGATATTCTAAAATTTGAGCAAATTTTAGACATTTTTCAACTAAGTTGAAACCTGGATTATTTACAAATGAAACCCATTCTGCAACTAATGGATCAAATTTTTCTTCCAATTGTTACAAACTCAGTTTTTTAAGATATAGTTGAGGATCTTTAAGTTCTCTAGTGTTTGGAGGAATTTCTATCATTTTTTTGAATGTATCTTTGCCTAGTTTTTCATACACGATTTCTGTAAAATCTTTACCCATGTTTTTTCTAACTTGATATGATGAAAAATCTGTTCCCATAAACGTCGAAAGATAATTCTGAAAATCTTTATCCTCTTTTAAGATGCTCTCAATTGCAAAAGCAGCCATGCCTTCCATAGCAGTAAACGCGGCATGATGTTGTTGAATTGGAACAAGCCATTTTTTGTAAATGTCTAATAATTCTGGTATTAATTCTCCAATTTTTGGATCTATTTCAACATGTGTAAATGTCATTACATCTGGTCCAATTTGTTCAATTAAGAAATGATCTGGATTCAAAAAGAAAAACAGGTTTGCTTTTTTTGCAAATGGAAAATCATCTGGAACTGCTTGTAATTGACAATATTCTGATAATTTATTCACCACTTCTGTATCTAATGATAAGATAATTTTTGCTAACTCTTCATTAATTTTATTGACTTCTGTTGCAGCATTTTTGTTTACTTGTTGTAGGTTTTCTTGAGTAGAATGAATTAACTCTTCTAATACTGTCATTTTAACTGCTCCCAGATACCCTGAATTAACATTTTCAAATCGTAATTCGTATGGTTCCCCCTGTTTATGGAGAATTATTTGTGGATACCTAGATAAAATAAATTTGTTTAAATAAATTACAGAATCAAGATAATCTCCATACGTTGTTGTGATTTTAGAAATGTACTGTATTGCATATGTTGAATATACTAAATATTTTGCAGTGTCTTGTTGCATAAGCTCTGCAATTTTTTTAAGATCTTCTTTTGCTACTGCATTAAATAATTCTGAAACAAATTCTTTTGATTCATTATCTGCAAATACTTTATTTCCCTTAATTCTTTTTAATTCTGCTAACTCTGGAAATTTTAATACTATGTTGTCTGGAACTTTAACGCCTAAAAATCCTTCAACTTTGTCTTTAAAATTAGGAAATACTGAATTAGCAATTTCATCTAATTCTTTGAATTGAACTTTATTTGAAATGTCCTCTTTGGCTTTAACTGCTAATTCAATAATCTCTTTTTCCTCGTTTAATTCCACTGCTAATTGACCAAATAATGCCTCTGCAAACTCTTGAAATTCTCCCATTTTGCATAAAATCTGAAAATACTCCATTTAAGATTATCTTGATTTTTTTATCAAACAAATAATTAATTCAAAAATTATGATACTATTATCTGAAAATGTTTGAATCTAGTCTTGAATTTTTGAGATGTGTTAGATGTTGTTCAAAATTAGAATTAAATGTACTTAAGAGTGATAAAGAAATTCTAGAGGGAATTTTAGAATGCAAAAAATGCAATTCTAAATTCCCAATTGTTGAGAAAATTCCAATTCTTTGGGATAATTTTTCCAATTATTTATCTTCACGTAGAAAATTAGGTGGCCAGATTTATCAGTTAATTGAAAATCATACATTAAAACAATTTTGTAAAACATCTCTATCACAAATTCATCAATTTGAAGATGATAGAACTCAACTTGAAGAACGATGGTCAAAAATTTATCAAACTAGCAAATCCTCAATATTTTATTCACAAATTAAAAAAAATATTGATTTGACAAAAAAATCTAATTTAGTTTTAGAATATGGTTGTTCAATCGGTATAATGACTTCTTCTTTAGCTGAATCAAATAGAATTGTTTTTGGAATTGATAGATCATTTGCTGCATTAAGAGTGGCAAAAAAATTCTGTAAAAACAATCTTGATTATGTTGTAGCTGATTTTCTTTCACCTGTATTTGGAAAATTACAATTTGATCTAGTTTTGGCATTAAATGTATTAGAACTAGTTGAACCTCTGAAATTATTGACTCATATTTCAAAACAAATTTCTACTGGTCGATTCATAATTAGTGATCCTTATGATTTTGAACGAGGAATGAATTCTGTAAAAAACCCATTAGATGAAAAATCATTAAGAATGAATTTGAAGAAATTAGGCTTTAAAATCACCTCAAACACAAAGTCTCCTTCTCACATTACTTGGAATTTGAAATTAAATTCGCGTGCTACACTAAATTATGATGTTGATTTGATTATTGGTGAAAAATAGAACTATTCTATATTAGAAAATCACATATCTATTCTGGTATTTTTTGATTGTTCTTTTAATTTATGAAACCATGACTTTGTTTTTTGATTGATTTCGGACATTAATTCATCCATCTCTTTATGATATAATTCGTTTGAATCTGTCATCCCATTCCCCCCAAAATATTAAATCAAAAAATTTTTGTTCTGAAATTATTTAGAAATTTGTCATATTCTATTTGCACAAACAACTCAAACTAAATCAAATCTTTCCAAATTCCTTGAAAATCATCACTAGGTACAACTGACACAATTTTGATTTTCCCTAAAGGCCACAGATCTTGCCTCTTATCGTAATATGTGAATTCTCCTTCTTTGTCTGGATATATCGTAATGGTATCTTGTTGGCCTGGTTCTAATAGTTCTGTTTGAACATTGAATCCGTCAATGTAAAGTCTATGTAATGTTGTTCCATTATTGATCACAGTTAGAATATATGCAAATGATGTTCGAGAAAATAATGTGGGATTTATATCTCCTTTAATCCCTTTAACTCCTCTAACTTCTGTAATACCATTAATGTCTTCAAAAACTATTGTTTGTTCTACTGTTTCGGCCCAAAATATGTCTACATGTCTTACATTTCCCTGTCCTACAAACCCTATGATTGCAGCTAATCCAATCATGCCTGCAATCATTGCTCCAATAATCAAGATCTTATCATTTGATTTCAATTCTATATGTTAACTTGTATTTTCTAGTTTAAGAAACTAGTTAAAATTTTGTATTTCTGATAAAGTGAAAATTATTTTTCTTTATTTTTATTATCTCGAATTGCATCATACATTGCAAGAAACTGTTCAGGTTCGTTAAGTCTATAGTTCTTTTCAAGATTTTGAATTTCTTGGTGCGATAAAGATTCTCCTTTATTATTATAGTATTCTTTAATTATTTCTGAGGGTGTTTTTTTGATGTTGTATTTTTGAAGAGTTTGATTAATGGATTTTTTTGCCATCAGATCTCTTAATACAAATTTATGAATAAGATAAGATGATAGTCCAATTATTGCAACTATGAGTATGGGTATTATGATTATTGAAGCCATCTATCTATGGGTTTGTCGGAATTTGTATAAATGGTGTTCCGCCCTCTCCTACAACTAGAGGCAATTTACCGTCCCATGCTTGTGTTTTTAGCCAATCTAGATAATTTGGATTTTCGGCAAGTGCTTTGTTGATGATTGCAATTGCTTCGGCCTCACCTTTTGCTTCGGCAATGTTGGCATTTGCTACCCCTATGGCGTTGGCCTCTCTCTGTCTTGCCTCTACTTCAATTCTTCTCAAGTCATTTTCCGCTTTGAGTGCATTTTGTTCCGCCTCTACTTTAGATTCGATTGCTTGAGCAAATAATGGTGAGAACTCAAAATCTGTAATTGAAATAACTTCTGTTACCACATTAAATTGATTTAATCTATCACGAATAGATGATTCTATATCATCTTTAACTAAAGGTCTTTTTGTAATTAGTTCTTCAGCATTATATCTTGCAGTTACTTGTTTTACCGTCTCTTCAATTGCTGGCTGAATCACTCTGTCCTCATAATCTAATCCTAGATTCTTGTATAGTCTGTGCACTGATTCTTTATCTGGGTGATAGTTTACAGTAACAGTAGTTTCTACTGTTTGCAAATCTCTTGATGCACTTCTAGCATCGTTTGCATACTTTAGTGTACGAACTTCAATATTGACTACTTCGTCTTGGAATGGGACAACAAAATGCAGACCCTCGTCAAGTGGTGGCTGTGTCAAATCAACTGCATTCCAATGAAGCAAAACTCCTCTGTGACCAGAATCTACTATCTTAACCGATGCTGTTGCCACTACGCCTATTATAATTAAAATGATGATTGCTGCTACCACTCCTTTGGCAGCACTCATGTTGACATTGACTTTAGGTGATTGATACTTTGACAAGTGTTTACCGTATGTATTTACTACTATTATACCATATTACGGATCTATCAATATCAATTTGATCTCTTAACAAATTTATGAGATCTATGCATCTGTAAACCCATGGCAGATCCCAACTTTTCTTGGATTTATATCATAATTTTCTTGGCAATTCCTTTAGCAAGAATCATTCCTCGCATTTTAGCAAAAAGAGGAATAGGAAAAAAATTCTCTCAACCTAATATACAAAACGAATCCTCTGATTTTGCTGATAATAAATTCGATATGTCAGAAAAAACCAAAATCGAGCATTCTAAACCTCAATCAAAAAATGATCTTGTTTTAGGTGCATTGCACAGAGGTTCAAAAACATTTGAAAACATTCAAAAAAATACTGGACTAGATAATCAAGAACTTGATTCTATCTTGGAACATTTGGAGAATGATGGATTGCTTAAGGTTGTTCACAAACAGGGATTATTTGGTCCTAAAACCGAACTTTATCCTACTGATAAAGGGTTTAAGGAATATTACTCTTAACCTTCTCTAAATTTTCAAAAATAAGCCCCTACACGAAAGAGTATTTTGTTGAGGATCTAATTTAATTCTGGACATGGAAATGGCTTAAATTTCATAATGTTCTTTATACATTAATGACAGATAATGATAAACTATCAAATGAAAAAGATGCATCCATCTGTGATGTTTTAAAATCTGATACTTCAGAAATAATCAAAAAATTAGAATCTCAGACTCCTTTGATATTTCAGAATTATTCTAATCTATATTCACAATATCTTCACATGTGGGATGATCTTTTTGGAACTTGCTACATATCAGAAAAAGAATTCTTTGACAAACTCAATATTGATCCTATTGTGCTAAAACAAATTAAGAAAAACTCTGAATCAATAAAGAAAAGTTCTCTAGAAATTATAGATATGAATTCAAAGTTTTGGGATGAATATTTCAAAATGAGAATTTCAGCAGTTAAATCATATGATTCTTTCTTGCATTCTATGATGGAATCTTATGCCAAAATGATTTCACAGTTTAATCAACCATCTAATAAAAACAAAAAATAGGATCACTTTTTCTCTTGTTCAAAAACCAAACATTGCCTTTTTTGGTAAAAATCATTTTTCATCAAACTCTTTAAAGTATAATTAATTATGAAATACATGAAATCAATTTGGGCAATAATTCCTTTGATATTATTAGGGATTGTAGGAATACAGGAATCTCTTTCTGAAGAGATGAACTCAGAACCAAACTCTTTTGTTACTCAATCTGAATTAAAAGAAATGGTTGAGGCATGGATGTCGAATCCAGATAAAGATGACACTGATCAACGTCTAGAAATTATGAAAGCATATTATGCGTTTGAAGAAACAGGAAATGTTCTATCATATGATCGAGACGGATTAGTTTTGATGAATCAGATCAGAAAGATGGTTAGTCTAGATCTCCCAAAAGTTGAGCTAGACCAATTGAGACATCAAGTACGTGTAGAATTGGGATTAGAAATGCCATCAGAAGAAAAGATTTTGTATGTTGATTCAAAACTAGTTGATTGTGTAGGTGTTGGCAAGCAAAAATGCATGCAAATTCGTGAAAATGAAAATTCTGATTGGCAAAATTTTTACAATTCAATAGAAGGATTTACGTATTCTGAAGGAAAATCTTACAAGATTTCTGTAAAGGTTTCTGATGTTGAAAATCCTCCTGCAGATGCATCAAGTAAAAAATATGAGCTAATGGATATTCTTGAAACAAGATCTTATTCCAAACATATTCCATACCAAGGTAATTGTGCACCTGGGTTTGTTTCTCTCGGGAAAATTTGTGTACTAAATGATAGATGTGGTCCTGGCGCATATCCTGGTAAAGTTTGTGTAATGGATGGAGAAAAACAACCCTATCTTAGACCTTCACAACAAAGCAATGCAGGAATTCCTGCAAAAGATGTGATTTGTGCTGAAGATAGAAAACTGATGTTCAAATCAGATGCAACTCCAGTTTGTGTAAAACCAAAATCTATAGATAAATTAGAACAGAGAGGGTGGTATTCCGAAATTCCTGTTATTGCATGTACTTTAGAATATGCTCCAGTTTGTGGTGTTAATGAAAAAACTTATGGGAATATGTGTGCATTAAATGCAGATCATGTTGCAATGAAAAATAAAGGCGAATGCAAAGTATCTGAAAACCTCACACCATGTACATCTGATTGGAGACCTGTTTGTGGAGTTGATGGTATTACTTATGGTAACATGTGTATGCTTGACAGTGCTGGCATCCAATTAGATTATTCTGGAGAATGTTCTGATACCATAAAAGAAACAATGGGAATATTTGAAAAAACCTATGAATATACTACTAAACCACCTACCATTGATTCTGATAAAGGATACTTTGTAACAGAAATTGCTGATGGTGTCTATTGGTTGATTGGCAGCGGTTACCAAACGATGTTTCTAACTACTGGAGAAGGTGTTGTTGCCTTTGATGCACCAAAACCAATTGGAGAAAAATATTTGGCTGCAATCAGTGAAGTAACTTCAGAACCTATCACTCATATGATTTACTCTCACCATCATCAGGATCATACCGGAGCAGCAGGTGTTATATTTCCTGAAAATATAACATACATTGCACACAAAGATGCTGCAGACTTGTTAGTATCTGACAATGATCCTAATCGTCCTATTCCAAACATGGTTCTTGAAGGTGATTTCAACTCTTTAGAGATTGGCAATAAAACTATTGAGTTGTATGACATTGGGAATTTTCATTCTAAAGGAAATTTGTTGATACTCTTACCACAACATGACGTCGCAATGTTAGTTGATTTGATACGCCCTGCAGAATCTCCTTACCGAGCGTTTGGAGTGACCCCTGACATTGATTTGTACCTGAAATCTCATGATGATTTACAAGAATTTGACTTTCAAGTTCTGATTTCTGGTCATACTGGACTATTAGCAACAAAAGAGCATATTGAGACAAATAAAATATTCACCTTATCTGTCATGGAAAATGCAAAGAACGCCTTAGATTCATTGAATTCAGATCCTATTGAGACCTGTACAACTAATTCAATCAATCAATGGGAAGGAAAATTGGGAAATTTGGATGCGTTTATGACTGATCATTGTACTGTCATGATTGAATATTTGCAACAAAAATAATCAAAAAATTTAGAGCCTCAAACACTTGCATAAAGAACAATTTATGAGTTAAAAATAGAATATCTTTGTTGTGGGAAAGATATTTCTCATTGACTTTTCTAATATCAAAAGAACATAGATTATGACAGCTGGAGTAACTGATTTTCTTGCATTGTTAGCATTGTTGTTAGGCGGTGGAATGATTGGCGCAGGAATAATGAAAAAAATAAAATTTCCAACTATTATTGGATTTATTTTAATTGGAATGATTGCAGGACCATATGGTTTAGGTGTTGTTGAAGATGTTGAACTTATCAATCTTTTAGCAGAACTTGGAATTATTATTTTATTATTTGTAGTTGGATTGGAATTTAGTTTACAGAAATTACGTAAAGCAGGAATTAAAGCAATCATTGTGGGAATGTCTGAATTGTCAATAATGTTTTTTTTGGCGTACATTGGAGCTTTTTCTTTTGGTTGGTCTCATTTGGAAGCTCTTTATCTTGCAGGAATATTGTCAATAAGCAGCACTGCAATTTCTTTGAGAATAATGAGAGACCTCAAATTAGTTAAGACAAAAGAATTTGATACAATAATTACTATTTTAATCGTAGAAGATCTTGCAGCTGTATTACTTTTAGTAATTTTAGGAAATGCATCTGCAGGTGCAGAACTTGATTTTACCGGAGTTGGAATTTTAGTATTACAAAGTTTAACTTTCTTTGTAATAGCGCTGGGATTAGGAATAAAACTAATTCCGAAACTTTTAGAAAAAATCCATGACTTGGATATTCCTGAAGGGCCATTTATCACCGCACTCGCATTGGGATTTGGTTTAGCAGTACTGGCACATTTTCTTGGTCAGAGTTCTGCAATTGGGGCATTTATCATGGGGATGATCATTGCATCCTCAAAACATTCAGAACATATTATTCAAAAAGTGCTACCTCTAAGAGACTTTTTCGGAGTAATTTTCTTTGTATCTATTGGAATGTTGGTAAACATTATGGCCATTCCAGAAGTTGCATTGATCTCTATACCTATCATAATACTTGGCGTAATTGGAAAGTTTGTAGGAAACTTTTTCGGATCTTCAATTGGTGGGCATGATGTAACAGGCGCATCTACAATAGGCTCTGTAATGGTGCCTCGTGGAGAATTCTCATTCATCATGGCAAAACAGGCAGTAGATAGTGGTGCTGTAAGAGACATGTTGTATCCAGTTACAATGCTTGTAACTCTGGCAACTATGCTATGTATGCCATTGTTGTTGAAGATTTTCCCCACACTTGCAAATCCTCGTAGCTTGATACCTATGAAATTATTTAATCCAATTTTCATCACAGGCAGATTTTTCAATAAACTATTAGATACATCTGAGGATGACAATCAATTCAATAAACTACTCAGATCAAACGGTCCAAAGTTTTTTGTAAATCTGATGATTGTTATTGCAATCTTGGCAATCATTGATTACTTTAATGATGATATTGTTACTACCATCAATCAATTAGGAATTCCTTTAGCAATTGAACCTGAATTACTACTAACAATTGTAAGTGTTTTGTTAATCATTTATCCAATTATTGCAATGCTTGGAAAAATTGAAAAATTTGTTACTAGTTTGTCTGATATTTTATCTACAAAATTAATACCTGCTGACACAAAACAACTAGAGGAAAAACCACTGCATAGATTGTTACGTGATATTTTCTTTATAGGATTAATTTTGATATTGATTGCTGTTATTCAACCATATATTGGCGATATTGAATATTTACCATTTTTACCATTTCTTATTTCTGGAATTGGTCTTGCAGTAGCAATATTGTTAATTGCTGACGCTGTATTTGTATTTCAAAAATTATCTCATGGACACATTATGGAAAGTCTAATGAAAGATGACGAAACTCATGATTTAGATAAAGATGTTTGATTTATTTCATTAATTTTTTGAATCTATTTGGATTCTGTTCTAAATGAGTTTCTTAACAAAATTGGTGCAATGAAAATAGTTGCCAATATTACAAAGATTATCGTAGAATAAATTTCATCAGAAAGTATTTGGAATGCTAATCCAATTCCTGCAACAATAAATGCAACTTCTCCTCTGGCAATCATTCCATACCCAATCAAAAAACCACTTTTCTTATTTTTGAGCAAAATTGAGGCTGGAATTCCACATCCAAGAACCTTTGAAAACACTGCTATTCCTAAAATCACTGAAAATAAAACCCAGTTAATAGAAGATATTTGTGAAATATCTACATGCGCACCAATTACAGCAAAAAATAATGGAGCCACAATCGTCTTTAATCTTCCAACAAACTCACGCACTTGAATAGCTAATTTGGAACCAGCTAATCCCATACCTGCAGCAAATGCCCCTACAATAGGATTTAATCCAAGACTAGATGCAATTGCAGCCAAACCAAATGCAGAGCCTAATGCAATACCTTGTCTTGTTCCTCTAGCTTCTAGTGTTGTTGGATGTGTTTTTGAAACCAAATGAACTATTTTGGGTAACAGGTATACTGCTCCTAACAAAATTAAAATCCAATATCCTATCTCTGTAACTGTCATTATTACAACTGACTCTAATGTTGGAATTGTTTTCAAAACAACTATGGAAATTACTGCTGAAAGAATTGCAAGACCTAATACGTCATCTAATACTGCTGCATTTACCAGAATGTTTCCTTCTTGTGTTTTTTCTTTTCCAAGTTCTTCTAAAATTACAACAGAAACTGCTATACTTGTTGCACTGATTGCAGCACCTATTAGTATCGCAACAGTCCAATCAAATCCCATCCAAAGTACAATAAAATATCCTGCAACAAGTGGAACCATAACACCAAACACTCCAACTATTGCAGCTTTTGGACCTGCTTTAATTAGATCATGAAATGTAAAGTGTAATCCTGCAGAAAACAAAATAATGATTCCAGATATCTGCCATAATCCCATCATTACCTCATTTAGTTCTACAATAGGTCTTTCAAAAATTGGAATTATCCCACCCAATGCGGTTGGACCTAGAATCATTCCTGCAAAGACAAATCCTATAATTTCTGGGATTTTAAAATGAGAACATAATCTTCCCAAAAGTAATGCTGGTAAGACTAGAAATAAAATTCCAATAATTGTTGGTACTACATCAAATTCTGCAACCATTCATTAGTCACCAATAATTTTCTAATAAAACTCTGATTCTTATTTGCAGAGGTGAAATTTGATGTTGTGCCTAATTTACTTCCTTTCTCTTCTATTTTTTCCTAGATTTTAGTTCAAAAATATATAAAATCTATATAATTACACTCGTTTTACTCTAGAATTCTATTAGTCTATGTATATTCAAATATCTTCATGTCTCTCAATTTTCTTAACAAACGTAATTGGTTTTTCATTATCATCATTCTGTAAATTCTCTTCGTGATGTAATGCATCTTCAATATCGTCTATGATCTCTTTTTTTCTTTTAGAATTCATCTGTAATCCCTCTCTATATTGTTCTTAATAGATATCAATTTCATTTCTAGAGTAACATTGTTCTTAAAATAAATCACATTTGATATTCATTGTTGAGAATTACATGATTTTGTAATAAATAAGACTGAGAAATCATATTATCATAGCATGGTCATAAAATCTTTCAAATTCACCACTCCTCAAATCACATATCTCATCAAGAAAAAATTATGGGCTCAGGTGATTATTGCATTGTTTTTAGGTTTAGCATTAGGAATAGTTTTGGGACCTGAAGTTGGGATATTTGAAAAAGAAACTGCAGAAATAATCACTGATTGGTTATCTATCCCTGCAAATCTATTTCTAAAAATTATTCAAATGATAATTGTACCATTAATTTTTGCCTCCATCATTAGAGGTCTAACATCATCAGGTAGTATGGAACAACTCCAAAAATTAGGTCTAGGAGCTGCATTATACTTTGTTGCAACAACTGCAATTGCACTTACTATTGGAATTCTTGTTGTAACGATGATTGCACCTGGAGATTTTATTGATAGCTCTTTGATAAGAGAAAGTTTTGATATTGAATCTACTGAACCAATTGAACAATCTGAATTATCAATAAATGATATTCCAAGTAGTATATTGGGAGTAATTCCTAGTAATCCTTTAGCATCATTCATGTCCGGTGAAATGCTAAGCATCATTGTATTTGCATTAATTGTTGGCGTCTCAATGATTACTTTACCAAAGGAAAGCTCAAAACCCATTCTTGATTTGTTAGAATCTGTACAAAAAATCACCATGAAAGTTGTATCATGGGCAATGCGTTTAGCTCCTTTTGCTGCTTTTGGTCTTATGGCAGGTATTACATCCAAACTAGGTCTATCTGCACTAACTGGTCTTGGTGCATATATGGGAACTGTGATAATAGGTCTTTTTGCAATGTTGTTAATTTACATCATTATTATCAAAATTTTTGCAAAGAGACCAATACGTTCTACGTTGGCTATGATGAAAGATGCACAACTTTTAGCATTTTCCACTTCTAGTTCAGCTGCAGTAATGCCTGTATCAATTAAAACTGCCGAGGAAAAACTAAAAGTCAAACCCAAAGTTTCCCAATTTATCATTCCTTTAGGAGCGACTATTAACATGGATGGTACTGCTCTTTATCAAATCGTAGCAGTATTTTTCTTGGCACAACTTTTCAGTATTGATTTAGGATTTACTACTATTCTTTTGATTTCATTAACTGCACTTGCAGCATCAATTGGTGCACCTTCAGCACCTGGAACTGGTATTGTAATTTTATCTACCATACTCATTGCCGCAGGAATACCTCCAGTTGCAGTGGTATTACTTTTAGGCGTAGATAGAGTTCTTGATATGACTAGAACAATGGTAAATGTTACAGGAGATCTTACTGCCTGTCTGTTCTTTGACAAGAGAACCAGTGTAAGTGAACCGATTAAAGAAAAGTAGATTTTTGTTGAGAACTTGAAAACTTCCTCTAATCAATTTTCATCTGTGGTAATTGTCTTGTGTTTTTTATAACTAATTGAGTTGATGAAATCATGAAACATGCCTTAGATTATAAAAATTCACCAAGAACAATAAAATTTGAATCTAATCTTGCTGAAGTTTTAAAAAAAATTATTGATGAAAAAAAGAGTAGGCTTTTAGTTACAGAAAATGATAAAATCACAGGTATTGTAACTGAAAAAGATTTGGGTGTCTTTCTTCTAACAAATGATACTGAAAAAAAATTAGATGAGATTCCGTTATCTACAATTATGAAAAAAATAATTTCTGTTGATGAACACACTAGTATGATAGAATGTGCTGAAATAATGCTTACAAAATCTATTGGTTCTTTAGTAGTAAAATCTGGAGATGATGTTGTTGGAATATTAACAAAAACCGATCTTGTGAGGTATTATACTAAAACACATTCTGGTGAGAAAATTGTTGGAGAATACATGTCTCCTTATTATGCATGGCAATATTCTGACACTCCTCTATACAAAGTAGTTTTGAAAATGATTGATGAAAAGATCTCTCGAGTAATACTGCGAAATCATGATGAAATACCTGTAGGGATCATAACCTTTCGAGATTTATTCGCATTGGCATTAAAACAAGGAAACTATGAAGATGTCCTTGACAATACGGATCCAATAATATCTGTAATATTTCCCAGAAAGGGATTCATTTCAGAATCTGGATTTGGTGGAAGTGTAAAGGCTGATGATGTTATGAGTAAAGATATTGTTTCTGTGAATTATGATGATGATCTGGCAAAAACTGGAAAAATACTATTGGAGAAAAACATCAATGGGGCAGGAGTATTATCTAGACATGGAAATATTGTTGGAATCATTAGTAAAACTGACATCGTTAAAGCTGTGGCATTTTTAAAATAAATTTCAATTCTTCTTTTTCTTTTTTTGATATTCAAATTTACTATTTGATATTTTCAATATCAATTAATGTTACAGGACATGTAACATTTTCTACTATTTTTCTAGATACACTTCCAAGAGACAATAATTTCTTCATTCCTTTTAATTTTCTTCTCTTTGACATGACTATAAGATCCACATTTTCTTTCTCTACTATATCCAAAATATGTTCTGCTGCATTTCCAATTACTACTTTAACTTCTGAAGTAATTCCTTTTTCTTTACATTGATGAGATATTTTTTCCATCTTTTTATCCATGTCTTTTCTAATTGATTCATTTGCCTCATCAATACTTTTGAATAGGTCTTCTCGTTCGGATGATGATAATGCAAATGATGGTGGATATTGCATTTCTTCTACAACATGTAAAATTATAATTTTTGAAGATTCATTTGCAGCATAAATTGCATGCTTTAACGATTCATCTCCTTCTGGAGTGCCTCCATGCGGTACTAGAATTGTCTTATACATAATTTGACATTGATTATTATGTAAATAAACTATTAGACTTCTCCAATATCTATGGATTCAAAACTTGTTCCCTTGCATTGAGGACATTCTGAAATGATTGTCACTCTAGTTTTTTTTGAGAATACATTTCCACATGTTTTGCACACCCTTAGTTCTTCTAACAATACCATATCTTCTAAGATAAATTTTCAAATAATTTAATGTATTTAGGAAAATCATCTTTGAAAACAGGATTTGAAATCAAATTCCCAACATTCTGCAAAGTGAATTATGTGAAGGCAGACCCACTTTAGAAAACGAGACAAACTACAATGAATAGCAGCTGTCTTATCACTAATTCACTTGTATGTTGTACTCTATTCAAATTATTAAGATCCTTGCTAGTTGATATGATCCTAAATCAAGTCAACTAGCTTGTTCTTTATCTCTTAGAATAATGTAGTGTAATTGTTAAAAATGAAGTACAATTGTAGAGAATGCAAGTTCAAATGGGAAGGAAGTACTGATTCATTTTATGCTGTATTGGAACATGAAAAAACCCATCAAAATTTGACAAAATAATTAGATAGAATGTTTCACATTGGATAGTAGAATGAAGTTGTGTGTGCCGGGGGCGAGTTTTGTGAAATTAGTTTGATGCCGTCTCTCCTTTGAGCATGAATTTGATGATTTTTACCCTGATTTTTGGTAATTATGAGAACACTTTATGAATCCCAATCCGATAAAACAGTTTGATTCTGATTGCTGTCTCAAAAGAACAAAAAATTCACGTGGTATGCAATAACAGCTGGAGTGATAATTTTACTGATGGCTATCACTATTGAAATTTACAGTATAGAGGAAGAAAATATCAAAACTACCATTATAAAAAACCAAATTACAATCCAAGAAATTATCACAAAGTCTATTTCTAAGAATATTACATCTGAATTAGAATTAATTGTATTTGAGCTATCTTTACTTGCAGAATATGATGAGTTACAACATGATCTTGGTACAGAAGAATCAAATCAATTGATAGCTCAAACGTTTAGTCGATTAAACTCCATATCTCCCACTGCACAAATCCTCGCATTAGATGAGAATTTTGTAGTTCTTTCTCAGGCAAGCAAAAACCATGACTCTTTTGTTGGAGCAACTGTCAAAGGATTATCAGAACTGATTGATTCAGAAAATGATGGAATAAAATCTGAACCAAAAATCCTGTCAATTGATACGTCTCTGTTTGACGAACCTGAAATTGCAATAACGTTTCCAGTAATTGATAAACAAACAAACATCTCCAAGGGATTGCTACTTGTAACCTTCCCGTCTAGTGAATTTTTCAAAAGACATGGAAATATCTATGATGTAGAATCACAATTTCTAATGGTGATGGATGAAAACAATGTGTTACTCATTCATCCTAATATGGAAAATGTGGGGAAAAACTTCTTTGAAGATGAAATCCAACAAAACATCAATCACAATTCGCTCTTAAATGAGCACATTTTACATGTTTTAGAAGGTAATTTATCAACTATAATTTTTACATTAGATGATAACATTGGTGAGAGGATAAATTCTGCAATACCTGTTACTGTAAATGGAAAACATGAGTTTATGTTTGGAGTAGTCACACCTACCCAGTCAATCAATCAAGAGATTGATGAAATAATCTTTTTCACAAAAATTCAGACTGTTTTCTTGCTGTTATCTACAATTACTGTCTTGTTGATCTTTTTGTTAAAACGTACACAGAACTTTAAAAAAGAAAAGCTTACTGTTATCGGGCAGCTCTCATCTAACATTGCTCATGATATACGCAATCCATTGGGAACAATAAAAAATGCAGGAGTTATAATCGGAAAAGAAAATGACTCCGAAAATGAAATTATCTCAAGAGAACTAAACCGCATTAACCTATCTGTACGACGCATTTCACACCAAATTGAAGAGGTGTTAAACTATGTCAGAACAACACCTTTGATATTAAAACCCCATTCAGTAAACCAAACTCTTCAGGAGGCAATAGATGCATTAGACGTGCCATCAAATATCAAAATTAACATTCCTAAAAATGATGTAACCATAAAGTTTGATCATGAAAAGATGCTAATAGTGTTTGTAAACATAATTCTAAATGCAATACAATCAATTGGCAAAGATGATGGGACTGTTGCAATTATCTTAACTGAGACCTCCTCTTATGTAACAATAATATTTGAAAATTCTGGTCCAAACATTCCTAGAAAAGATTTGAAGCATATTTTTGATACGTTGTTTACTACCAAGCTGGAGGGTACAGGACTTGGCCTTTCTAGCTGTAAAAACATTGTAGAACAACATAAAGGAACAATACAGGCATCTACAGATCCCGTGATATTTTCAGTTAGGTTGCCAAAATGAATATTCCATTATTTACCAGTCCAAAATTGAGGAGAAAAGATGTCAAATCCTAGAATTTTGTTAGTTGATGATGACACTCAGTTTTTGGAGGCTACAGAATACATGCTAAAATATGAAAATTATGAGGTAATTACTGCCAAAAACGGGGAGGAAGCCATCAAAAAATACAAAGAATCTAGTCCAGATATTGTTTTGATGGACTTGAAGATGCCCATAATGAACGGATATGATGCATTTTTTAGAATCAAAAGAGATGATCCTGATGCAAAAATTGTCTTTACATCTTCATATGCTATCAACAATGAGGAATTTGCAAAGGCAGAGGATTCAGGTTTGTTTGGTTTGCTTACAAAGCCCTTTGATCTTAATGAATTAAACGACATTATTGATTCCAAAAGTTGATTCTATTTTCCTATCTCTGATTTTTTTAAAACATTGTATCTTTCATAATAATATTTTTTTGATTCTCTAAAAAAAACCAGAAACCATTTTTTCAACTCTGCATCTTCTTCAAATATTTTATTTAAACTGTATATCTTGCTTTTCTCTTTTTGAATCGGCTGATATAGCAAATTGATATAAAACCAATATGATATCTGTTCTGCAAGTTTTTCTTCTGAAATGTTTTCAAAATTTCTTTGATATTTTATGTGCACATATGACATTAATTCATAAAATGGAATTCCTTGTTGGACTTGAATTTGAGGATTGTCTGCAAGTAATCCGTTTGCCAACAATTTGATTCCGTATATCTTGTCTCCTATTTTTGATTTGACAGATTCCCACTTGCCAAAAACTTTTGGTAGAACGTTGTGGTATTTTTCTGCAATTTTATCCATCTCTTTTTTATCTAGGTCTAACACATCAATGCAATACAAAATACCGTACAGTGATAGTCTGTACTTGTCAGCTACTCCTGTCTTGAAACTCTTCCCGTCTTTTACTGCCAACCCTAAATCTAAAATTCCATCTGAATGTCTTCCTTTTTCTTTTCTGCCAATTAACAGTCTTCTGTAAATTTTTTCACGTTCGCGCAGTTTGGATGTGTCGTTTGGTATGGATATCTTTGCCAAATCCCAAGTCGTCATCGGTTCATTTTTACTCATTATTTTTAGCAGACTCTGAACATTTTGTTGGTGCTTGCTTAATGCTGATTTCTTTTTTTCTGGTGAACCATAATGTGCATGTGCATTGGGGCGGAGATACAGTTTGTAATTTTGTAAATTTCCATATGTCACATCATTTTCTAAAGGCATACCGATATACGGTATCTCTTGTTATATATAACTCAGGCACAATAATTCCATGAAGCAGCAAATCATGCACAACTGGCAACACTCGCCTTCTGAAATTCAGGTTGCAAGCAACCCTGTAAAAGCAGTGCAAAAACACTTGCAACAAACAAAACAAGTTACATTCTCTGTTGAGGATCTAATGGGTCTATCTTGGGTTTTGTTTGAGGAGAGAAATTAAAATGCCTGTACAATCCTTGTCCCCTAATAATCAGATTGTATGTGACATGATGATTTGTCGTAGACAACTGCACCGACTAGCCAATAATGAGGAGATGATTAGATGAATCCTTTGGACAACAGATTTTTCCCCAGAGGAGGATTTTCATCTTCACAATGGAACTGCAAAAAAACAAATGATGACAATCTGATGCATACCTCTTGTAAGAGTCATCTATACTGTGATGATTTCAAAAAGCATCAAAACAAGTCAAAAAGTCATCTGAGATTTGAGTGTGGTTTGTCAGCATGAGTGTAATTTCTGCTTCTAACCCCTTGAGAACTTGTAACTCTGGATACGCAAAAAGTTTAGCAACATTGTGTTTTTTTGGAATGATGTTGAGCATGTCTGTTTTTTTGTTTGACGTGCCAGTGTTTGCAGAGACATCTCAAACTACAACATTGAAATTGGATGATGAGTTAAGTCTTGAAAAAACTGTAACTGTCATGAGTATTCCTGAAGACAATACCCTGCCATGGGGCGCAGTCAAAGGCAAAGTCAATGATCCTGCTCAAGGATATCCTGTGATTATCCAATTCTTCAAATCAGTAGAAGACGATCCTATTCATGTTGCACAGGTAAATTTGAGAGGTGATGACTCTTTTGAATACAAGTTTCGAGTGTTGTCAATAGATGAAGGCAATGTAAACCGTTTTTTTGAAGGTGACTATGTTGTAAAAATCTTCAAGGTGGTAAATACACCAAGAGATGATCTAGACCATGTCTAGATTCTCTTCATCTATTTTTTTATATTCTATGTAATTTTTATTTAATTTCTTCTCATAACAATGTGATCATTACCAATCCTGCATCATTTGGAACAAATCTTATCATTGTGATTTTTTCTCCCAAAACATCTCTTTCTATACTAATGTCTTCTGGAAGGTGACCGTCTACTGTCACAATCATTTTTGCAGTAACAAATTCTTGTGGAACATACATTGCAACATACTGTGGTCTGTCAATAGAAAACGAGATGATTCCAGCTTCTGGGATGAATTTAAAGTCCGAAATCTTTGCTGGACTTTGTATGTCGATTACCTTTACAGTACCTTCAATAAACTGAGGTTGAAATTTTTCTCTTGTATCTTCTGTTAGTGGTGTAACCTCATATTTTTCTGAATCTTGAATCTCTAACCTTAATCCTTCAATGCAGTATTTCTGACCTTGATCATCTTCAATCAGTTTGCATGATTTTGAACCATTTTCCATGTCATGGTTAGTGAAAAATGCTAATGTTGTTCCTGTAGACATGTTGCACTCTATAAAATCAATATCGCTTAATTCAGACTCGTTGCAAAGATCAGACATTGTTTCTTCTGTTATACCATTTCTTGTTAACATGTTGTCAGTGTATTGCATCATGACTCCTTTGACACATAATCGGTTTTGATAAAATGACATGTCATGACACATTTCCAATGAAGAAGACAGGTCATCACCAAAATAGTGAACTAATCCATGTCCTAATCCGTGAATGCAGTCTTGATAGTTTGAAGAGCCTATCAATTCATTACAAATTGTTTTGTAGTCTGATGGAAGGGATTGATTTTTTTCTTGTACATCATGAAAATATGCAGCCAATACGCCGTGATAATATCCACCTCTACACATGGTACCATCAATACCAATCAGATTTTCAATTACATTTGGTTTTTCAGTAAATGCAACATGTCCTATCTCATGAGAAACAAAGTGACAATCATCTATCGTGCCAATCTTGGATAGTGCTATTGACAGCTCAAGTGCATCCGTGTTGTTTTCCTCCTGTTCTGCAAGCTTGCCAAAAAACTGAGAGTAGCATACAAGGCGTAGTGTTCCATCATCCATGTCTGCACATGTACGTATATCCTGCAGATATCTAATGGCTAGGGCTTCAGAAGATAACAAAGGAATGGAATCTTCTTCGTCTAAAATTCCATCATTATCATCATCAGGGTCTTGAGATGAACCTATGCCATCAAAGTCAAAATCTGCCCAATCAGCAGGATCTGTATCAAATTGGTCAAGAGAATCTGAAATTCCATCATTATCATCATCAGTATCTTTGTTGTCTCCTATCAAATCAAAGTCAAAATCTGCCCAATCAGTAGGATCTGTGTCAAACAAATCTATATCATCTGAAATTCCATCATTATCATCATCAGTATCACATTCATCCCCTAGTTTGTCAAAGTCAAAATCAGCCTGATCAGAATTTGAATTTGTGGGGCAATTATCGATGGAATCTATGACTCCGTCTTTGTCTGAATCTGCAAAAGATATGATTTCAGACCATGCTAAAAATGAAATTCCCATACTGATGATCAGTAAACCTAACAGTAGTTTGATTTTTTTATTAACTAAAAATGCAGTCAACTAGAGTCCTACCCATCAACATAGATATTTTTGTTTTTAAATTAAAAATTATTTAAATTCAATATGGGTTGATCTTATTTTAAACAAAGTCAATTCACACATATCTTAAATACTTCTGTTTTGTCTCTCCGATATGAAATGTCAATGTACTGATAATTCTGTGTGTATGTTTCATTATATCATCCAAAACCCTAATTCAGTATTACCAAAAAACTGAATTTCATTTAACCCATACAAACCAACTACGCCTGTGAGTCTTATTCTGTTCAAAAATTTATTCCCAAATTAGATTCTGAATAAAAACAAAAGTATCTTTGTGTATCAATGGTTTTATTTGCAGATGGTTTTATCAAAATATGAAACCTTTTCTTATTTTTCTTTTTTTGGTATTATTTACTGGTTTAATTTCTTCTACTGCCTTTGCAAACATAGATTCTCCACGAAAACAAATGGAAAATGGCATAGCTGCAGAAGATGTTGTGTGTAAAAAAGAATTACAATTAATGATTCGAAGTAATGGAACTGCAATATGTGTAAAATTACTCTCTGTAGAAAAATGGATTGACTCAAAAAGGGCAGAAATTGTAGATGTTTCTCTTAGAGATGTAGAAAATGACAAGGAAGAAACATTAGAGGAAGTCCAAATAGATACAGACATTTCCCCTGAAAAAATCATGATACAGTCTGCACGTGATACGTATGTTTTAGGTTCTACAATGGTTTTTACAGGAGAATCTGTGCCAAACACAAGTCTTGAGGTAGAACTAGAAGATTCCAAAGGCAATAAGGTTTACGCCGATATTTTAGAGATTGATGATTCTGGTCTAGTACGTTTTGAGATAAAAACTGATGATTCTTTTACTCAAGGGGCATATTTTTTAATTTTAAAACAAGAAGATGACTCTGAAATAGTGCCTATCCAAATTGGTGAATCGACAGGAGAAATTGCAGCTGTTATTGAACAATTCCACTTTGATTTTGACTCAAAAGCTTCAATTGAAATTTTTGGACCTGTTTCATCAAATATCTCATTAACGGTTTTTGACTTTCGTGATAATGTACGTTTTGAGGATACAATACTGCTTGACAAAACAGGCTATGCTGAATATTTGCTTGATCTTTCAGGCTACAAAAAAGGGAATTATTACTTAGCACTGAACCATGCTTCTGAAGAAACAATTGAGGAGTTTACAGTTGGACTGGGTGTAGGAACTGCACCTATTGAAATCCAAGTAGATGATAATTATTACAAAATTGGTGAAACAGTTCTTCTAATTGGAAAATCCTCAGACAATACACGAATTAGAATAGACTTGATTGATCCTACTGGAGAAGTTATTGATAAAATTGAATATTATACTGATAATGATGGTAAATTCACATATCCATTAGAGCTTTCACTTGGAAAACAAAACGGATTGTGGAGAATTCAGGTTAGCAATGGTGAAAGACTTTCTGAAGTAACCTTTGAGGTGGTAGGAGAAGAAAAAATCCTAACTGTAAAATTAGATAAAGACGAACCATACAGACATGGGGAATTTGTAACCATTTCAGGAACAGGAATAAATTCAGAATCTCAAGCTATAATTCAGATTACGTCTCCTGAAAAAAACTTTGAATTAATTCCAGAGGTTACAAAAGATGGTACTTTTTCTGAAATATGGCAAGTTCCAGAATCTTTGACTCCTGACACTTATACTGTGATAGTTGATGACGGTATCAATAATGCTACGACCAAACTTCAAATCACATACAAAATTGAAATGGATTAAACAAACAAGTGAATCAGATATGTAAAACCAATTCCCATTAATGCCGCACCAGGGATGGTGATGAGCCAAGAAAATACTATCTGTCTGCTGACTTTCCATCTTACGGCACGTTTTCTTCTTGCAGCACCTGAACCCATTATTGTTCCAGTAATTGCATGTGTGGTACTAGCAGGAATACCCAATACTGCAAATATTGCAAGCATTAATCCTCCACCAGTTTCTGCTGCAAATCCCTGATATGGTCGAAGTTTAGTAATTTTTACACCCAAAGTTTTGATTACTTTGTATCCTCCAAAGAAGGTACCCAAACCCATGGCAGTTGCAGCAGCAAAAATTACCCATAATGGCATATCTAGTTCAGGAATCATTCCTGCTGAAAATAGAATTAATACAATAATACCCATGGTCTTTTGTCCGTCATTTGCTCCATGAGTTAAAGCAAACCAAGCTGAAGAGATAATTTGTAATTTACCAAACGTTTTGTTGACAGGTCCTGGCTTGTAATTAGCAAATATTGTAATTATCAAAGTTGTTAACAATAGACCGAAAATAATTCCGCCAATTGGGGCAATTACAATTCCTGCAAATACTTTGGTTAATCCCCCATAAACTAGTTTTTCAAATCCTAACCCTGCAATACCTGCCCCCATTATTCCACCAACTAACGAATGACTGTTTGAAATTGGCAATCCAAAATAAGTACAAAGAGTACTCCATCCTATTGCTCCTGCCAATCCACCCACAATCATGTAAACAGTAATGTCATCAGGACTGACTATTCCTTTTGCAATGGTAGTTGCAACTGCAACCCCGAAAACAAAGGGTCCGATGAAATTCATTGCAGCAGACAAGCCTACAGCATGAATTGGTTTTAGAACACGGGTTCCAATTACAGTTGCAACAGAATTTGCAGAATCATTAAAACCATTTACAAAATCAAAGATTAATGCAACAATGATTGCACCTATTGCTATCTCTATCATTTTGCCATCTCATGTATATTTTAGAACAATATCTTCAATGACATCTGCAACATCAACACATCTGTCTGATGCTGTTTCCATCGTTTCATAGATGTCTTTTAGCTTGATGATTTTGATTGGATCATCGGTTTCAAATAGTTCTTTGATTGCCTCTCTGTACAAATCATCTACCGTGTGTTCAATATCGCTTGTATTTCTACAATGTTCAATCATGTCTCTGGGATTTTTGATACGTTGTAGCTTTGAAACCATGTACTCAACTTCTTTTGTGGCTTTAACCAGTTCATGAGCCATCTCAACAGTATATGGGGGAGGGGTGGTGATTTTATAGCTGTAAACTCTGGCAGCAATTCCATCCATAAAGTCAATCACATCATCAATTTTAGATGCAATTCTTTGCATGTCTTCACGATCTAGTGGAGTGATGAATGTCTTGTTTAACTCAGAAAAAATATCTCGTGTCAAAACATCCGCTTCAGTTTCAAGTTCGTGAATCTTTTTTCCTTGTTCTATATCTGATAGATCTTCAAATAAAACCACCACTGCTTCAGAGGTTTCAACTGCTTTTTTTGCCAAATCATCTAGAATTTTTAATAGTTCTTTTTCATTGGATTTTATCCATGATAACCATTGACCCATGAATTGTTGCAAAAATTATGTAATTAAAGACTAATCTATGGCATCTATGTGTAACTATATAGGTCAGCGATCAAATATAATTTGATTTGAGAACACAACTACAAATTTTCTACGTCTATTAATGTGACAGGACAATTTACATTTTCAACTATTTTTCTCGACACACTTCCTAACGATAGTATCTTTTTTACTCCTTTTAGTTTTCTAGTTAATTTTGGATATTGCATTATTCATGAATATTAAAACAATTAGTAGAACTAATTCTAATTATTTCTACGAATTCCTCTTAAGTAATTTTTAATTTTTATGTTCAATGACAAAACTACTTCCTGCCTTCATTATTACTGCTATAATCACGCTATCTGCATTTACTCCAAATGCTCTTGCTCAGTCTGATTTTAACAAAATTGAAGGCAGTGACATACAAAACAATCCTGTCTTTCGAGACATTCTTGACAAAATAGAATTTTCAAAAAAACAATATCTGAAATCCCAAGAAGAGAAGATTGCACGTGATAAACATCAAAAATTCATTGATGAACAACGTATTGCTGCTCAAGAATCAACAAAACAAGAACTTCAAAGAATGGAAAAAAATTATGAAGAATTTACGCCTAGAAATGCATTTGCAAAATATGTTTCGAGTCTGAATGCAACAAATCATGACATTTTCTGGGATCAATTTGACTATCTACAAACAAAAATATCTTTAGCAAAAGATGCCCGAGATTTAGTTCTTAGTCAGGGAGGCACATATTTTGACGCAATGAAGAAATATGTTGAATTTGCAAAAATGCCAAAAGTTGAAATGCAAAATATCGTCAGAGAACTCAACATAAAACATAACCTTGCACAAAGTGACATACAATCACATTTTGATATTAATGGCAAACTTCCAAGATACGAAAATGATCTTGAAACTCCCTGTTATGGATGTGATGCTAAAATTTCCAAAGTAAAAATTAATTCCGAACAATCAGTTCCAATAAAGAGAACGTCACTTGATTCAAAACCTACACAAATAGATAATCTAAGAGAATCCCTTTCTGAAATTCAAAACAATTTCTTAAAGTCAAAAAATGTCATAGAACAAAAGAAGATGGTATTTGAGATGAATAAAATTGTCAAAACTATTCAGGATCTTAAATGATCTATCTTCATTTTTTATTTTTGTAATTTGATTTACAGTCCAAATATTCTTTTTTTATTCTAGATAAAAAATAAAGACCTCAAGAGACTATTTCTTTTTTGAAGCCTTGGTTGTTTTTTTTGCTGCTGTTTTTTTAATGGTTGTTTTTTTGGCTGTTGCCATGAAACCTGTACAAAACAGTTGGATTTCTATAGGTGAAATTAACAAAATTACACAAAATGAGTACTATCCAGATAACAAATTTTCAAGATCATATTGTGGGGGATAGTGGTGTGATTACTGTAGGAATACCCTGAAATGAAAATTAGGATTCTTGATTTTATCTAGATTGACATGAATAGCTATTTTGATATTGATTTGTCAAAGAATATTCAGATTCAAAATTAACTACTTTTTTACAAATAAAGCAACATGATAAAAAAATTCTTTGAATTTATCTGGGATTTAATATCAGGAAACTGATATTTTTTATTTTTGTAATTTGATTTTAGTCCAAATATTCTCTTTTTCTTCTATATGCCCACCCATTTTGTTTATAAACAAAATTAGATTTTTTAAAATTTTGAGTCAAACTAGTATACTCAATCCATTTGATGGCTCAAAATCTCTTCAATAACAGTTCAATTTTCTAAGATTAATATTTTCAATAACTTTTTCTTCAATTATGTTGGAGAAATCTTTTGATGAAGAACTTGTAGATATTATGAACAAGTCTGCTTTGGCATTAATGATATCAATTGGTCATCGAACAAAACTTTTTGATATTATCTCTGAACTTCCACCATCTACAAGTAATGATATTGCAGCAAAGGCTGGCCTTAATGAAAGGTATGTTCGAGAATGGCTAGGTGCACTAGTCACTGCAAGAATAATTGATTATGATCCTGAACCTAAACTATACTCTATCTCTAAAGAAAAGGCTGACCTTCTTACCCGTAATGGCTCTTTTAATTTTGCAACATCAATGCAATTTATTCCTGTAATGGCAAATGTTGAAGAACAAATCCTTGACTGTTTTAAGAATGGCGGTGGAGTTCCATACGAATCATTTCATAGATTCCATGATGTAATGGCAGAAGATAGTAATCAGACAGTATTGTCTGAATTAATTGATGGAATTTTACCTATTGTTCCAGGATTAACTGATTTGCTTAAACAACAAATCAAAGTACTGGATGTGGGATGTGGAAGTGGAAAAGCAATTAATCTAATGGCAAAAACATTTCCTTCTTCTCATTTTATTGGATATGATTTTTCAAATGAAGCAATTCAAAATGCAAAAAATGAATCTCAAAAACTAGGAATCTCTAATACCTCTTTTGAAAAACAAGATGCAGCAAACTTTGATCATCATGAACAATTTGATTTAATCACTGCTTTTGATGCAATTCATGACCAGGCAGATCCCGAAAAAGTTCTCAAAAATATTCGAAATTCCCTAAAACCTGATGGTGTTTTCTTGATGCAAGACATTGCTGGTTCCTCAAATCTTGAAAATAACATGGCTCATCCTTTTGCACCATTTCTGTATACCATATCTTGTCTTCACTGCATGACTGTTTCTCTATCCCTTGATGGAAAGGGGTTAGGTGCAATGTGGGGAAAAGAACTTGCTACTCAAATGCTAAAAGATGCTGGATTCTCGAGTGTTGAAGTAAAACAACTCCCTCATGATCCGATGAATTATTTCTATGTCGCAAAACCATGACAGACCAAGAATTAATAAAAAATTTCTATATTGCTTTTAAAAATAAAGAGAATGATTTCTCAAAGTTTTGTCATGATGATATAGAATGGATAACAATGGATGGAATGCCAAGTGGTGGAAGATATGTTGGCATAAAATCTATTTTTGAGGAATATTTCCCAAAAATGTTATCTCATTTCAAAGAATTTCATACCATTCCAGAACAATTTCTTGATTTCAAAGATCATGTGATGGTCACTGGAAAATATCGTGGAATATCATTCAAAAACAAAGAATTTGATGTGTCTTTCTCTCATGTATATTTAATCAAACAAAACAAAATAGTTCAATTTAGACAATTTACCGACACAAAAATTATTCGAGATTCTTTGAATTAATTTAAAAATATTTTGTGAATGCTTTCTTTAGTGATGTTAAGTTTGTAAATTTCATCATTTTTTAAAACAAAGATTCTGTCATGCATCAAAAACAACTCAATCATGTCAGTTATGTCTGATTTTGACAAATCACTTGCTTTGTATGGACAAAACATCAATCCTGGTAGTCTTGTCATATCATAAGTTCTTTCTAACTCCATTGCATGGGAAAATGAATGTTCTGCAATATCTGTTATGACAAAATCTACACAACAAAGAGGTTTTTTCTCTGATGATTTTACTATGTTTTGAATTATTTTATTACAATATTTTGAACCATCTTTTCCATGAGGCTTATATGGTTTGATTGTTCCATTAAACCAATCAAGTTTTGAAAGTGTTTTTTCTGTACTGTGTTTTGGTGGAATTGCATATGACCTAAACCATTCAGTTTCATTTGTCATTCTATCAAGAGATTTGAGAAAACTTTCAATTGATTTCTCATCTGAATAAATCAACAAGTCATGAACATGCGGTGTTGGTGCTTTTTTATCAAGCCATTGTTCCACTGCATCTTTTACTATGCTATTTATTGAAACTCCCATCTGCTCTGCTTTTTTTCCAAGCTCTGAATGAGTTGAATTATCAAATCCACGAATTAGAATGTCTTTTGCCAATGTTATCATTGATGATTATAACTATATAAATTATGATATCATGATAGCATTTAGAGTAATGTTAATATAATGATATCATGATATCATTATATGCAAACAGCAAAACTTGAAACAAAAATAGTAAACGGTGTGGACGTCAATCAACTTTTTGATACGATTGAACACATCAAAGAACACAAAGAAATTGCAAAGTTCAATTTCTGTGCAAAAAACAAGTGGATCCGAGGAACTGAAAACCGTACCACTGTAAATGAATATTATGGCGCTTGCAAGACTCACAAAAGAAGCAAACTTCATGTGTTTGTAAAAGACGAACCCGAAATTTTGCTAGGCAATGACAACGGTGCAAATCCTGTTGAATATCTATTAGCAGGGTTAGCCGGCTGTGTTACAACTAGTTTGGTTTGTCATGCAGCAGCTAGAGGAATCAAGATTGATTCAATTGAATCTACACTTGAAGGTGACATTGATCTGCAGGGATTATTACATATTGACAAGTCAGTGAATCCTGGATATCGTGGAATAGATATCAAATTCAAGATAGAGTCTGATGCCTCAGATGAAACGCTGCAAGAGCTAATTGATCTTGCAAAAAATGTCTCCCCTGTAGCCAACACTGTCTCACGACCTACCCCAATTAATGTGAGATTAGAAAAGTAGGTGATGATTTTGGTGAGTGTTTTACAGAAAACTAGTGTTCATACATCAACAAAATATTATGATATGTTTGATGCTATGGAACAATGTCATTTAGTAAAATACGATGATCCAAATTCTATTCTTTTGGGAGCATGCAAATGAACAATATAACTCTGCGTTCAATTCATACAGAGTCTCATCCAGAGACAAAAATAATTTTTTGGTATCTATTTGCAACATCAAAAGGGGCCAAAACACGAATTCGAATCATGAATTTAATACAAAACCAACCCTACAACACTCATCAAATCTCTCAAGAATTGATGATGGATTACAAGGCAATTAAACATCATATGGAAATTTTAGAAAAAAATAACATTATTGGAAAGTTTAACGCTCAATACGGTGCGACATTTTATCTATCTTCTATTTTTGAAAAAAATAAAATCCTCTTTGATGAGATTGTATCAAGGATTTCTGTATAATTTTTTTAAAATACAATTTGGGTATTATTCTGGGATTATTTGGTAAAAACATCTTAAACAATATTGAAGTTTATTTTTCAATGACAAGAACGAAACTTATGGGAATGTCTGTAACAATTCTATCAATATCTTTGATGGCTTTGTTTGTTCAACCTTCAGAAAATGTCTCACAAGAAGTGTTTGCAGAACAAAATTCTATGATACAAGATTCTATACCAATGATAGGGCAGATTCAATCACAAGAAAACATTTCAGTAGAATTCAATGTGCCTGAAATAATTGTAGCAGGGAAATTAGTTCCAATTAACGCAAAAGTTGTTGATTCCAATCTCGATGCAAATCTTTCACATACTGATTGGGCATATGCAATAATTGGTCTTAATGGAGAAATTGTTCATAAAACCACCACACTTCATGGGCATTTTGGAGTAATGAACTTTAAAGATAGTTTTCCTGAAGCTGGAACATATACGATAAAGTATACTGTGTCCTCATCTGGACCTTTCATGCTTGGGTTACCAATACCCGAACTAGGTCAAACAAGAGCAGTAGTATCAGGAGACATATTGAAATTTGAGCAAGACCCAAAGAACAATTTTGGTTCAAGAACCTTTGAATTTTCAGTAGATGTAGTTAATCAAGGAAAAACTATTGCTTTAGCAGGTTCTCAACCTGATACTGAAGTCTTAGTTAAGTTCACTACAAAACCTGAAAGAATTGTTGTAGGACAACCAACTACTATACTCATTGACGTAAATGATGCAAAAACTGGAGAAGATGCAACCCATGTAGATGGCCAGTTGACTATTAGCAGAGGATACTATCATTATCCATCATCTTCTGCAGACCAACCCGATGCACCAATTCCATTACATGGTGCATATCATGGTCACAAAGGTGCAATGGCAACTACACATACATTTTCACAACCCGGAACATACTTGATTACAGCAGATTTGAGTTCCATACCCTACTCAATACCAAATTTTGGTGAATCCTCAACCCTATTTGTAATTCAAGTTCATGAAAATGAGGAGACCTCTCAAATCATGCAAAGCATGAGACCTGTAGAAAATGTAAAAGAAAATGCCGTTGACATTGTAGGATTGGAATCTCCATTTTATGTTCCAAATATGATCAAAGTGACTTCTGGCCAAACTATTACCTTTGATAATGTGGATGGAAATCAACACACTGTCACATCTGTTAAATCTGGAACTACTGAATTTGATGGAAAGTTTGATAGCAGTCTTTTGCAACCTGGAGAAAAGTTTGATCTAACTCTCAATGAGAAAGGAACGTATGACTATTTTTGTGCACTGCATACTAGTATGCAAGGAACAATCATAGTTTCCTAATTTTCTTTTTTTTATTTTTCTGACTATCATAATCTGCAATGCATTTGCTACAAAGATAAGCAGGATCAGTAAGGAGATTGATGCTAGCTTGTAGGTTATCTTTTGATTTACAGCACATGCAAAATTTTTCTTTATTTGCTTTCTTTTTCACTTGTATCGAACAATTACTCATTACTCATATTAGAAGTGTGACTAGGATCATTTCTAACTGCTTCTCTGGCCCTCTTTTCAATATTTACAATAAATGAATCTCTACACCCTTGAGAACAAAATTTTTCTCTATCCCCTTCAAAAGATTTTCCACAATGTACACAAATCATTTCCATTTTTCTATGATTCATCTCACACCTCATAAAAATAGATGGTTTACTCGGATTATCTTCTTTCATGCAGTCATTTGTTTTTGCTGATGTTTGATGGCACTAACAGTATACAATATGTTATCTCCTTCAGGCATTGGGTTTGCACACTGACCACATTCAGGCAATATCACAGTTGCATCATAATCAATTTCTCCTATGGTTTTTCCACAGCTTCTACAACAAACTGATTTTGTATCATAAATATTCATTTTTTCACCTTTTGAATATTCTACCATGATTTTGATATTAAAGGAGGAGAGAAATTGATTTCATTTAGAATCAAGTCAACTTGTTATCTCTTTAATTCCATCATCTCATAATATCACCCATGAACAAAGTAAAACTTGTAGATCAAGAAAAATTCCTAAATAGCATCATGAATGTTTCAGCAAACATACGATATGTCATGATTTATGATTTGAAAGGAAATGTGATTCATAAACGTAAAATGGATGGAGTGACAGATTTGCTAACAGAAGAAGAAAATAAAACTGCTTTAAAGCACACTATAGAGTCTTGGAACTTTAGAAATACAATTTCAGAAAAAATTGGAAATGCAAATTATACACTACAGGTATATGACAACTTGATGAGATGTATTTTTCCATTTGGTGAGGAAATGCTTCTCATAGTTACACTGGATAATGCTGGAGGTCCAAATAATATTATTCATAGGATCCAGACCATCTTGTCAGGGCATTTGAAGTAATATTGCAACCATGAATACAGCTAGATCCTACTATCAAAAAATTTGCTCAGACTGTAAGAGAGTGCATTGCAGAGAAGGATGTAATTGTGATTGTCATTGGGAACCTTAAGATAATTTTGGCAAATAGTTTACTGACTACAAAAACTTGTTATCACGATGCTAAAGTCAAGATGGCAGGATACAAGGATATGTATGAATGCACACGTTGCCACAAATTTATCCACTTATCAAATTAAAAATTTGATAAATAAATTGTAGATTCATCTACTATTTGGGATTAGGTGATATATTTTCCAATCTGACTCTTATTCTCATTCATTCACCGTGAACTCGAAGATCCTTATCAATATCCAAAATTTTCCATTTTTTGCCAAACAAGGTTAGCGTTTCAAATTCTTTCATCTTGTTTACAAGATGTTTTGGCAAATCATCAAAACTATCATATTTCACCAATTTTTTCAGCATTATTTTCCCAGCAGGTAAATCTTATCTCTACTGCTTCAAGGAACTCCTCATCAGGCATTGTGTTTTTTAAACAAATTTCTTTCCAATCTTGCTTGAAATTATGAGACGTTTAAGTGCTGAATTTCCTGATTTACCTGTTCTGATACAGTCTTTTCATTAGATAATGCATCACGATATTTCAAGAATGTTACAGTATCCATTTTAGCTTGGAAAAATAGAAATTCTAATTCTAATCTTTTTAATCGATTCATCTCTGCTAATTCTTCTTCTATTCTTTTTGACATAATTGTATTAGAAAATCATTGCACTTAAGGATGCATATTTTTTTGCATTGTTGATAATCTGTATTAATCCTTGGATTTTGCCATATTACGTCGGTATATATCAGAGATAAACTAGATAAAGTATGTTTAAAAAAATACTTGGAAAATTGAAATTTGGTTCTTACAAAACTAAAGCCACTGACGTAAATTCATTTGCAGAATCTGAGACAAAGAATCCAGAGGATTTAGAAAAGTAATTGACATATCATTGCAAATATTGTAGTTTTACTTGGGATCCAGTGGAAGGTAATATACAAAAATTACTTTTACATGAAAAGACTCACAAAGAGAGAGTTTTAGCATAATGGTAATTTGTAATAAATGCTATAACGAACATCATGATCAATGTATGGGGAAAGCTGGAATGTTTGATTGCGAGTGCAAGTGTTTTAAAAAATGAAATATCAATGCTCTGAATGCGATTTTCATTGGATTGGTACCTCATATACCTTTGATGAGGTACGCGAACACGAAAAAATCCACTTGAAAAAGAATAAACCTAAAACAATTAGGACTAATTTTTCATAAAAAAAGGGGAAATACTATAACATACTTGGTGATGTGTGTCAAATCAACTATACTGTGAAGTATGTCACAAACTAAAATATCCAAGATTTGCCAATCAAAGTAAATGCGAATGCAAGGAATCTATTCTTTAATTTAAAAATCTGACTTAATAGCAATGAAGTGTTACATAATTCATGAAGATTAGAAAAAATATGACAAAAGAAAAATGGAAATCTGAAAAGGAAGTTTTGAAATCTCAAAAGGCCATGCTAAAAGCTAGCGAAGCGGAAATTGATGCAAAAAGAACTGCAACAAAAATTGGTAGTCCGCAAAGACTTGCCCTAACAAAAAAACGAAAAGCAATCAAAATCAAATTAGACAAATGGAAAGCTAAAATGTCATTATGGAAAGCCGAAAAAGCTATTTGGGATTCAAAACACTAGTTACACTTAGCACAGATTAGAATAAAAAAATCATAATCCAAAATGTTTCTAATTTATGTAAATAATAAAAAGAAATTTGTTGCTAACCGAAGATTCCGCTAGCAACAGAGTATGCTCCAATTCCAATTCCCATTACTACACCGATTCCCATGCAGATGAGGTCGAATTTTACAACCTTTTTGAAGGGAGCATGAACCATTTTATCCCAATTTGAGATTTGTTGTGATTTCATGATTATTGTTAGTTCTAGTTAGCAATAGAGTATAGTAAGCTTGTCAGCTGACTTGTCAACATGTTGATTTTTATTTTTTAATTAGCTTTATCTAATTAGCTTCTTCTAATTTTAGAACGATTTTTAAATAATTTTTACTAAACTATTACATGAACAACAAATCATGTCAAATATGTTCTTCTTCATTAGAAGTTGAAAGCACATGCAAATTTTGTGATGAACCAACACGACTATTTTGTCATACATGTGGTGTAATGGCTGAAAAAACAGCACATCCAGCTTGTATGGTAATTGATGTAAATAGAATGTTGTTGGAAACTACACAATAATTTTTTCATTTTTTATTCCTGTAAATGTTAATTCAAAATTATGTTTGATAAAATACCCCAAATTTTTAATGCTTTGTGATGTCTTCTCCGCAATGTATGCAAAAATATGTTCCATTTGCACTCCAATAATGTTCACACTCTAAATTTTTCACATTCATTTTCTAAAAAATCCTCATAAGAACAAATGTATGCAAAATTTACAACATATTGAGTGATAAATATTTGATAAAATCAAGTAGGGATTTAGGACAATGTTTTCTGATTAATTCTTAGGTATTAGATTGAATAACGTTTTAAAAATGATTTTAGTTTCTAGGTGTTCAATTCTTAAGTCATAATGGTGTATTGGATTTATGGAAAACATTACAATCAAAAAAATATCTAAAAATGATATTCCGATAATTCTTGGATTGTTATATGATCTAGGACGTCCAAAACCACAAAAAGATTCTGATGTTGATTCATTTAAAAAATTAGTAATGACATATGTCACAGATTCAGACAAACAAATTCTTGCTGCAGTTTATAATGATGTGAAAATTGTTGGCATGATAAGTATGATGTTTTTATCTAGATTAAATCGTGACACCTTGGAGATGTATGTTCCAGAGTTGGTAGTTCTTGAAAAATATCATAATCAAGGAATAGGAAAAAAACTAATTAATTCTTGTATTGAATTTGCAAAAGAAAAAAATTGCCATAGAATTAGACTTGAATCTGGAAATTCACGAAAAAACTCTCATGAATTCTACAAACATTTAGGATTTGTACAATCTGCATTTTCATTTACAAAGGATTTGGATTAACATTAAAAATTAGGACAATCTTTTATGACTGATCTTTGTTTTTTATAAAACTCTGAACGGGTGTGTGTAATTGGTTTGATGCCGCTCCATTTTGTTTATAAAGAAATCCTAATTTTTTAATTAGTATATCTTTGAAACAAATCTATGAAAATATTTTTTCTTGTATTTTTTGGAATAATTTTAGTTTCTCAAAGTTTTATCCTCTCGTATGGTCAATGGACTGATTACAACGAACATGATCCTGGAATTTCTCAAAATGTGATGCCTGAGTGGTTTAAAACAAATGCAAAGTGGTGGCAAGATGGACTTATTTCTGATGCTGATATGATAAATGCCCTAGAAAGTTTGATTGAGCAAGATGTCATTCCTCTTGATAACTTTTTGAAAGACTCTTCTGGAATTGAACATCAGGCGGGTGTACAAAAAGGTGGAACTTTCTACATTCCAAGTTATCAAAAAGATGTCTTTGGTTTTTGGAGTGAAGGTCTAGTATCTGATGGTGAAATTGTAAATTCTATCGGTCATCTTATTGGTGAAGGAATAATTGATTCAGAAATAATTAGAGAAAAACGAACAAGTTTTTCAGAAATTTCAGGCTTGGAAATTGAATCTCCTCCAATTGATTATCGCTCAGGATCTGAAGATGTTTCTGTAACAAAAATGCCTGGATTAAAAAAATACGCTGATATTACATTAAAGCGTGGTACAGTTTCTGCAATCAATGAAGCACAACAATGGAATAAACTTGCATCTGAAATGCTTTTCAAACTAAAAGATGGTGAAGAAAAGATTCACAAAAAAAGTTATGAAAATTCTTTACTGATGTATTCTGAATCAAAAACGTTTGAACATTTGAACCAAATGTTGATTTACAAAGAAAAAAGTGAAAATGCACAAAGTGATGCGTTACTAGCTGTTGAAAATTACAAGAAAATAAAGGAACTGTCTGAACTTACTGAAGATGAGTATTTGCAAATAGAACGTGATCTTCCTTTGGAATTTGATTTAGAAATTATTGATTCTATAACAAATGAATCTGAATATTTTGAGGCTTTGGAAAAAATTCAAGAATTTGCAGAAAATGCCTTACGTAAGGCTGAAGAGTCAGTAATTCAACTAAAACAGCAAGCTGATGAAGAATATCCTCGAACTCATCCTGATTTTATTTGGGATCCCACATACAATTATGATTCTTCTTTGGGAACAACATCTACTGGTATTAAATGGATTGATTTGAAACTCATATTGGATTCAAATGATCAAAGAGATTCTACAGTGAAGATAAGGACACCATTTTTGCTTGAACGGTTGTTTGATCCTTCAATTATTCAAACTCATTCCATGATTGAACAACTTGATGAAAATCCATTTGACTCTACTTACAAACTAGATTCTACAGATCTCTACCAATATCCTGAAGATGTGGCAAGAATTTTACAATCTATAATTATTATTGGCCCTCATGATACCTCAAACTTTTGGTTACCTGTATCATTTACAACCACTGTGTTCATCTCGAATTCATCAATCCAAATTGCAATTTTTGATTCTGACGGAAATAATATTTCTGATTTTGTAGAGATAATGTCAAATGATGACCATCAAATCATCTTTTTACCTGCTGAACATGATTTGGTTTTCATCTCTCTTACTAATCCGAATTCTGATTACACTACATTTGAAACTGCCATAGAGTATTCTGAAATTACGTCCAATCCTGAATTAGTAATGACTCCTATTGATTCACCTTTAATTGAGTTTGGAACAAACACTCCTCTCTATGAAATTCCACCTGGTTTTGATGCTGTATATTCTTCATTTGATGATTTCTCATCTGCTGAATTTGAATATGAATCTGAAATGTCATTGATGGATTATTTGAAAAATGAACAACTATTCTTCTCTGAATGTCTTTTACCTCCTGCAGGAAGTACTCTAAGTGGACCAACCCCTCCTGAAAAATCTAGACATAATGCAAACTATTGTGGTATTAGCGCATTTATTCATTCTATGGAAACGACTTTCCCCGGAGCATTATCTCATGATATCAGAACAAACTCTGCACAATGGGACAGGCTAGGAGATAACCTAGATCACTCTAACACTTTTGGTGAAAGAGGGGGAAAGTTTGTTGAAAATGTCAACAAGAATTTTGGAAACAAAGTCATTACTGGCAATGGAAAGAAATATTGTGCAGCTGAAATTGAAGACACAACTCCTGCTAATCTTGAAGCATGGAACGATATTTGCAATGTCAAAATGTTAGTCTATGATATCCCTTCATTTGGTCATTGGGTTGACCTCACATCAATTAGCGGAAATAAAATAACTTATCAGGATTATGGTCATAACCATCCTGCAACTTTTGATGGTAAAGTGGTTGATTTTTCAAACTCTAATTTGGGAGGACCTATGAAAGATCATTTTAGAGGAAACAATGCAAAGGCAGGAGATGGATTTTTTGAATCTGTACAGTTTTACGCTGTTTGTGAATGTGATAAAAATTCCTCATCCAAAATGCCTACAAAAAATTCCAAGGGACAGACTCTAAAATTAGAATAATTGATTGCATTTTGATTTAAAAATTCAAATTTCTATGATCTTAATTATCTTGATTCGATAAAAACCACATCAACAAGATCATTGTTGCTTCTCTTAGTTATAGTATCTCTACTTGCGTTGTGGAAATTTTGCAGATGTGCTTTTCTTGTCTTTATCCCATATTCTCTACATAGCCTGCAAAAGTAGGTTACCTGTCTTTGAGATCTAGGCATTGATTGTTTTTCATATTCTAAAATTGCAGTTTGCATGGGATGTGATAATAAACCAGATATTTTAATATTGTCATAAATATGACATATTGTCAGGTATAGATAATATATGCATAATTTTTATATATTGTCATCACTATTACATTAATTTGGTGATTAAAAGATGTTTGATGACCACTTTGAAAAAACATTTCGAAGATTATCGAGCCCCTTTTTTTCAATGGGAGATGTTTTCGAAAATCCAAATGGAACAGTCCAAACTTTTGAACCATACTACTATGGTTATGTGAAGACTGTAGGTGAAGATGGTATTCCCCATGTAACAGAATGGGGCAATACAAAACCATCTAGTTCTCTTGCAGATTCTACAGTGAGAGATCCATACGTTGACGTTTCAGTCAATGAGCAAGAACATACTCTCAAGATAGTATCTGAGATGCCAGGAATTGAAAAGTCTGACATCAAACTAAATGTGTCAGATAAACTGGTATTGTTTTCAGCCGAACATGGCGATAGAAAATACAAAAAGAAAATTCCTCTACCCTCAAAAGTAGATGAAAATTCTGCCAAAGCCAAATATACAAACGGAGTCTTGGAGCTGACAATATCTCTTGCCAAGGAAAAACCTCAGGGCAAGTTGGTGTCAGTGGAATAACTGGAGGGAAAAATGATGGATTATAATTCATCCCTAAAGCAAGTCAAAGACTCTTTCAAATCTTCTATGGAGAGAGTTTCCTCAGAATGTGAGGAAGTTTTTTCCAAATGGAAGTTTGGCAGGAGAAACTTTCCCTGATGTGAAAAAAATGCCAGACACTTTGTGTAGACAATGTGGTGGTGAACTAGATACAGAAAAGCAATGCTTGCATTGCCATCAACCAGTTCAGCTAGTTTGTACAAAATGTTTGCAACCCACAGAAGTTAGATTTCACAGTCAATGCATGTACAGTGAGGAGATGTTATGTCACACAGTCGCAGCACTTGCATAAGTCATAGAACACCTGATTCAAACATATGGGGAGTCCCTTCCTCTCCATATGTTCCAATTTTTATGGGTATATGTCATAGATGTTGGGCAAACAATGTCCAAGTAACATTGACTGAATCATGTGAGATATTTTGTAGTAAATGATGAAAAATAACTTTCATGTCTATCTGCGTCCATTTTCATCCCCAAAACAATAACTGAGTCCACATGAAGTTGAACTCATTTGCGGTGTTGAAGTTTTAGTTTGATACCGTAAAAAACTGCCTAGTTTTGCATAGTTGTATACTCTGATTGGGTTTCAAACTATGTATTTTCCAAAAATGGCATAGTTTGGCATAGTTTTGAACCTGTAATGTGAGATCTTGCACTTGATGTTGTAGAATTTTGTGTGCCGGGGGCGAGTTTCGAACTCGCGACCTCCAGATTATGAGTATTGCCTTAGTTGGAGAACCGTTAGAGTTTACCAATTTAACTGGCACTCTAACCAGGCTGAGCTACCCCGGCATAATTAATGCCTAAAAATTTGGGAAATTAAATGATTCTAATTTTGTTTTATTTCATTCCAAGACGCATTCTCATTTTTTACCCAGAGGAATTTCTTTTGTAGTGCTGATGTGTACAATTTTTCCCATTCGGCACCAACTTCATCAGTCCATGCCTTAAAGACACGTGGATCAATGTAATTTCTTAAAGATGTGCCGATGTTGTAATCTTTAGTTTTTTCAGATAAATCGATTTGCAACTCTAATTTTTCCAGTCTTTCTTTGTGTTTTGTTTTTTGCTTTTTAATTTGTTCATTTAATGTCTTGATTCTTTTTGTTTTGCTTTTCTTTTGAGTTTCTGTTTTAGGCTCACTTGATTCTACCTTTCTGAGAGTTTCTTGTGTTTTCTTCCAAACTTGATCTTTTTCTACCTTTTTGAGAGTATCTCGTTTCTTTTGTAATGATTGCTCAAATGTTTTTGGAATTGTTCTTTTATGATTACACATCATAGCAGCTTCAAGATTTGCCAATTTTGCATGGTATATTTTCTCAGTTGCAGTCTTGCCTTTCATATTATCGTGTTTGATAAGATAGTCTTTGACTACTGTTGTTGCTAGATATGTTCTGAACACTTTTGCCGTGAGACCTTTTACAATACTAGAATAGTATTGATTAACATGTCTTGATGTGATATCGTCAAAAATTTCATCCTTTGGTTTTTTCTTTTCAACTAGTTTCTTGAGATTTTCATGAAACTGTTTATCGTGACCTTCTGCAACTACTGTCTCTTGCCATCTGACACTATCTTTACCTAGGAAATCAAATTCAATGGAATTTGGTGTGATTTTGATATGTTCTTTTCTTAGGGTTGTAGCACCTACTGTATCAGCTTCATCTGGATCTTTCTCGTCTCCCACTCTCATTGCAGTTCTATAAATTAAATAACATGCAGTAGCAATCCTACTGATTTTAGGATCTTTACTTTTCATGTCTTTGACAATTCTGTCTTTGATTTTTTCAATTTCTCTTGCAAGTTTAACAGCTTTTTCGTACTTTTCTTTGTCTCTGTCTTGTTTTAGTCCTGCAGTATCTGCCAGCCAGACGTATTTTCTTTTTTGTGTAAGAAAGTCCATCCAACTAGCTAACCACATTGAATTTTTATCATGAATGATCTTTCCCCATTTCCCTTCTGGAACTTTGGCTTCTTTTCCAAGGTTTAATGTGACATCTTTTGCAGTAACTCTTGGTTTCCATCTTCCTCTCAGTGGATGTTCTCCTCTTCCGATAAATATTCCAGGTGGTTCTGCCATGTAATTTCCAACTTCAACTTCTTTTCCGTCCATGATGGCGATTCCATATTTTGCCTTTAATTTTTCTCGTAATTCTTTTCTTTTTGCAGCAAGGGATTTCTTTTCTTCCTTACTCATCATCTCTTTGAGATCTTTTTCTTTGTCAACAATTTTGTATGCGTTTGAAAAATCAATATCTTCATAAGATATTTTTTTAAATTTAGAATCTAACGTTTTTGCAAAATCTGCTGTAAAGTTTTTCTGAAAAACTTTGTCTTGTGCATACGGGGTGTCTTTCTTTTTTGCCCATTGATACACCATTTCTTCCTGGTTTAGATCAAGATTTACTGTCTCTCCTTTTATCTTGATCTTGATTCCTTGAGCCTCGTATGCAGGCGGAAACAAAATTCCATTATGTTGCAGAGTTTTCCATTTCATATCATTTCACTAAAATTGTGGACTTTGATGAAATTCTATCCTATCTGTATATCAATTTAGCGTACAAGTACGATGTCAGCTAGGAAATAGCTCTTTACTCATGTATTTTTCAAATTCTAGGTCTGTTTTCATCTTTTTTGCCTCCATAAACATCGCAGCATCAGTACCTACCACGTATCTAGGCAACATTTCATCATCATGAATTGCTTTCATAACCACATCTGCTACTTGCGAAGGCGCAGTTCCCATTTCTACCATCATTTTCAGTCCTGCTAAAATATTGTCTGTTAATGTCTTGTATTTTGGATCTATTTTTGATTCTGGAACTTTCATTGAATTAAAAAAGTTTGTTTTGATAACTCCTGGCTCTATCATGGTGGTCTTGATTCCAAATTGACCAAGCTCATATCTTAGACATTCTCCTAATCCTTCCAATGCAAATTTTGAGCTGATATAAGCTGGAGAACCTGGTAATCCCATTCGTCCTACAACTGAACTGATGTTAATTATCTTGCCAGAATTTTGTTTTCGCATAATTGGGGCAACTTCTTGAATTATTCTTACAATGCTAAAAAAATTTGTTTCAAACTGTTTTCTAAAATCATCTACTGCTAGATCCTCAGTACATCCAAACTGACCATATCCTGCATTGTTAACTAGTACGTCTAATCTTCCACTATCTTCAATGATTTTTTTAATTGCAGAAATGATTGATTCTTCTTTATCTACATCCAATTCAATTACTTCTATTGGAAGATTTTCTTTTTCTGCTGCATGTTTTAACTCTCCTGATTTTTTAACATCTCTCATACTTGCAAATGTATGATATCCTTCTCTTGCTAGTGATAACGCAGTCTCTAAACCGATTCCGGATGAACTGCCTGTGACAAGAGCAACTTTTTCCATATTGATTGTAAATTCTTGTTATATTTATCCCATTTTGATTAATTACACAAGTGGCTTGTCTCCTTCAAGAGGATCAACCAATTCTGTTTTCTCTCCATCATTTATCCGCTCCAAAATCTCTAATGCTGAATGTTTGTGAAGATATTCATTGTTGTTTCCACATCTGTATGAAAATGTACATCTGGGACAACCTGATTCATTTTTGCATGGGCATTCTTTGACAATAAACATACTTCTTTCTAATGATTTTTCAAATCTGTCGTAAAGGGCTTTACTGGCTCCGCTGCCTCCAATTGCTCCATCGTAAATGAAAATTAAGCCTGAGGTGCCTAATGATATGCCTCCTAAATCTTGAGAAACCCCTCCTGTTATCATGTTGCTGCCCTCAATTACTACATGTTCTGTTGCATGATATCCACTAGCTTCAGTATATTCTTCATCTTCTGCTTCATCCATTGTTTTCATTGGTCTTGGTGCATGAAATACAATTCCCTTTGTAATAAAATCATATTCTAATGGGATGTCTAGTTGAACTTTTTCTCCCTGAGTGATTTCTTGCCCTAACTCTATGTTGACATAACCGTATACTTTTTTCTCAATATGTAATTTACAAAACGCAATTTCTATGCCATTAGCTTTTCTTCTCTCGTAGATGGTTTCAATTGTTGGCCATTCTTCAGTTAATGACTTTGTATAGTATGGATAATCTCTTGGAATTCTTTCCAATTCTACATAATTGTTTTTTGGATAATCAAATTCTTTCACCCTATAACGAATTCCAGCTAGAAAATAGATTGCATCTTTATGTAATTCTTCTAATGCGATTGGCAACACTCTGTCTCCAACTTTTTTTCCATCTAAGAAAATATCAATTGATTTTCCAATCCCTCTGATGCTGTATTCGTTTAGCATTGAATTAATTTTATCAAAATTTGGAATTATTCTATTATTGAATTCTTTTAAATTTTCATTTATGATGTGACGTTCTATAATCTCTTGGTGTTCTTTAAGCTCATGTTTTGATATTGGTCTATCACATGCCATTGCTAAAACCTGAAATTCTTCCACAAAGGGGTTTTTGGGATCTATGTATGTTTTTTCAATATCTTCAAAATAATCATCAGGATGATTTTTGTAATATTGTGATATCGGATCATTTCCTAATGCTAAGAATGCATATCCTCTTTGTCCTTTTCTTGCAGCTCTTCCTATCCTTTGAATTAGTCTATTCACTGGAATTGTTGATGATATTACACAGTCGACATTTCCTACGTCTATGCCTAATTCAAGCGTAGGTGTGCATGAAATTGCTTGCAGTTTATCTTCTTTGAATTGTTTCTCAACTGATGTTCTATAATTTGCCATTAAACCAGCTCGATGAACTTTGATGTTTACTTTTTGTCTTTTTGCCTGCATTGCTAGAAGTTCTGAGTTTAGATGAGAGTTGTTAAACACCATTGTCTTATGATTTTTCTGGGTGAGTTTTTTTGTTAATTCTACCATAAGTGCCCTTTGTGTTCGAAGAGATGGAAATAACATTGCAAAATCTGTTTTTCCTTTTTTGCCCGAACCTTGAATCTTATTCATTTTTTCTCCAAATAATTTTTGACAAAATTCTTTTGCATCATCAAGTGTTGCTGATGCTGCGACAAATTGTAGTTTGTTAGTACAAATCCTCTTTAATCGTTTTATGATGTAATGTACATTTGTTCCAAAAATTCCTGAATATACATGGGCTTCATCTGTTACAAGAATTCTAACTGATGTTAACAATGTTGAAAACTTTGTTTGGTGCCACATGTGATAATGTAGTACATCAAAATTTGTAATTAGTATTTGAGGAGGATTGTCTATTATTTCTCTTCTTTCATTTATTTTAGTATCTCCATCAAAGACTTTTACTTCAACATCAATTTTTTCTGCAAATTTTTGGATTTTTGGATATTGATCACGTGATAATGCTTTTGTGGGATATACAAAAATTGCAAAAACATTTCCTTCGTTTGCATCTTTTTTTATTCTTTGAATAACGGGAATCAAAAATGCTTCAGTTTTCCCAGATGCTGTAGGTGCTTCTATGATCACATTTTCTCCAAATGAAATTTCTTCAATTGCTTCTTGTTGGAATTTATAAAATTGCTCAATTTTTAATTCTGTGAGATGTTGTGTTATTGATTCATCTAGTCCTAAATCTTCTACTTTACAGCCCATTTTAGGCTCAGGATTACTCAATATTTTGTATTGTGAAATGTAATCTTTTTTTGAATAAAGAATTTCCTCAGTGATTTTGTCTGGCTTGTTTTTGCCAATCATTTCTTTAATTTCGCTTTCTCCTCTTACGATTCCTTCATCTTTTAGTCCTTCAGACAATCCTTCTTTTGTGACTAATCCCTTGTCGAATCTGGATAAGAATTCAAGAAAAACCTCGTCTACATTTTTTGAGAATTCCAACAAATCCTCGATCCCACATTTTTCACATGAGACGTGCATTTTTTTGTTGAATGTTTTTTGGATTTCAATTTTTGATTTGCATTTGGGACATGAAAATTTCAAGATCTATTTAGCTAGAGAAGATTCATGATTTATTGGTTGATGAGGTTTATGACCCATGACATTATTAAGATAGGACGGAGTGTTGAATTTAAAAATGAAAAAAATAGAAATTAACAAAATTTACAATCAAAATTGTATAGAAGGAATGAGTTTAATTCCTAAAAATAAAATTGACCTTGTCATTACTGATCCGCCATTCGCTATTGATTTTAAGGCAAAAAAGGCAAATTATAACAGAACCTCGTCTAGAGTATTATCTGGCTATAATGAGATAAAGCCTCAAGACTATTATGATTTTACATTTGATTGGATGAGTGAGGTATATCGAATTCTAAAAGATTCTGGAAGCATGTATGTTTTTTCTGGATGGAATAATCTAAAGGATATTTTACGTGTATTGGATGATGTTGGATTTACCACTGTAAATCATATAATTTGGAAATACCAATTTGGTGTTGTTACTAAAAGAAAATTTGTAACTTCCCACTATCACTGTCTTTATGTTTGTAAAAATGATAAGAAACGAAAATTCTTTCCCTTTACTAGATTCAAAAAAGATGATAAAACTAAAGATGGACGCAGCCTTCATTATAAAGACAAAGAAGATGTTTGGAATATCAAAAGGGAATACTGGACAGGAGATGAAAAAACCCCCACGAAACTTCCTTCTGAAATAATTCAAAAATTATTAGAATATTCAAGTGAAAAAAATGATCTTATATTTGATCCATTTCTTGGTTCTGGACAAGTGGCAGTAGTAAGCAAGTCTCTTAAGAGAAAGTTTCTGGGATTTGAAATTGTTCCAGATTATTACAAATTTGCTAAAAAACGACTTGATACTGATAGTTACAGGATCAAAAAGTCAAAATAATTATTTTTTCTCTTCTACTTCATCTGTTCTTTTTTGACCAATTTTTGAAGCAATACTTTGTCGCAACTCATCATCTGTCTTGCCTTCAATTTTCACTCCTGCTGATTTTGCAATCATTTCTAATTTCTCACGTTCTGATTCAACTGGACCTGAAATTTTGGGAGTTTCTTCTGTGACTTCTTTCATCTGCTCTTGAATTTCGTTTTTAGCTTTGTTATATTCATTGACTGCTTTTCCCATTTTCTTTGCTGCTCCTGGAAGTTTACCTGTTCCCAAAATCAAAACCAGCGCTACAAAAATTATAATCATCCATTCACTTCCACCAATGTTTAGTGAATTTTCTAACATGTTTTGATGATCTTTAATTTGAAATTAAACCTAATGTCTCAATCTATGCCTAAATTAGTAATTTATTGAATATCATTACTGAGAAGGACTAATTGATTTAAATAAATTCAGAACTATGAATTCTTATGAAAAAAATCGAAGCGATTGTTCGAACTGATTTAAAAGATGCAGTTATTGCTGCAATCAAAAAAGTTGGTGTTGGCGGTGTAACTGTACATCAAGTTCAAGGGCAAGGTGCTCAGGATCCTCCTTTGGTTGGACAGTTCTTCAGCAGAGATATGATAATCTGTGTTGTTGATGATCCTAAACTGGATGAAATCTTAGATGCAATAGCAAATGTTGCTTGTACTGGAACTAAAGGAGATGGCAAAGTCTTTGTGACTCCTATTGATGATGCACTTGATCTTTGCACTAAAAAACGTGGAACAATGGATATCTAATTTTAGATTCTCTGTGGTTCTAGTTTCTTTCTCGCATTTATTGCAAATAGTGAAACACCAATTCCTATGATACAAAAGACAACATATGGTGTTTCATTTCCAAATGACTGTGTAATGGGACCTCCTATGGTTGGTCCTATAGCCCATCCCATACCAAATATTGTTTCATATGCACCAATAATTTTACCTGAAATTCCTTTACGTGTTTTACTCAAAATTATTTCTAATGTTAATGGGAAAAATATGCTAAATCCAAACCCCATCAAAACTAAAGCTATTCCAAAAGTAATAATTGAATCTGCAACGACTGATAGTGCCAATCCTGCAGAAACTGCTATTGTTCCTGCAATCAACGTTTGACTCGTTCTTCTTGCAAATTTTCCTACCAGTGCAAGAGATGCCACACGTGAGATTCCAAAAATAAAATACAATAACAAAATGTCTGATGCAGACATTCCGTTGTCATTGAGAAAAGCTGGATATATTGTTAGAATAATTCCAAAAGATGAAGTACAAAATATCAACAAAATAATTACTTCGGGAAATCGTTTCATTTCCTTAATTGATGAAAATGAAAATCTTTCATGATGTTTTTTTACGCTCTTTTGTGATGCTAATAGAGAGGTGATTATTGCTGCAGCGAGGATAAATGCTGCAATTTGGAACAGAATTCTATATGTTGTATCCAATCCTTCCAGCAAAACTGTGCCTAATAATGGCCCTGCCATAAACCCAATTACAAAAAACATTGTAAACCATGAGATGTGTTTTACTCTATTTTGCTCCGAACTTTGATTTGAGATAATTGCTTCACAAGGAGGCCAAAAAAATGCATGAGCAATTCCGGTCATGATTCTAAATCCCATTATTTCTGGAACTGATTGTGCTATTGACAGAAGATAGATCGATGCAGAATTTATTGCAACTCCTAAAGATAACAAATACCCATTGTTGAATCTATCAAGTAAAATTCCTACAAAAAGAGGAATGAACATGTATGGGATGAAATTTGTTAATCCGATTAATCCTAATTCAGAATATGTTGCACCTATGATATTTTTTGCAAATACTGGAAGAATTGGACCATGTAATCCATATGAAATTCCAATGATTAAACCTGTGATATTGATTAGTATGAGAACTTTGTTCATTTGTATGCGGCAACCATTATTGCTCCGCCCATAAGATCTTTCTCAAACTCTACTCTTGAAAATTTTTCAAGAATTAGTCTTTCCAGTTTTTTATTTTGTGGCCATCTTTTGTATGTTCCATACAAAGTTCCAAATTTTAATCCTAATCTGCCCCCTGCTGCAAATGCTAGAATCGGCAGAATACATCTGAGATAAAATGAAACTCCTGCTCTGAAGAATGATTCATCTGGTTTTCCTAAATCCACAATCACAAATCTTCCTCCTTTCTTCAACACCCTGTGAATTTCAGAAATTGCTATTCTTAGATTAATTGCATCTCTTAATGAGTACCCGCATAATACCGCATCAAATTCTTCATCTTTGAATGGAATATGTTCAAAAACACCATTTGCCATGTCTGGAGTTTTCTCAAAAAATGTACCTGTATTTTTTAACATGGGTACCAGAGGATCATATAGTGTAATTGAGATCTTACCCCCTGTAAGTCTTGAAGCTGTTTTAGACATATTTCCAAAACCAGACCCTGCATCTAAGATTTTGTTTCCTGGAAGGACTCTTTTTGAAATTCCTCTAACTCTATGTTCTTTGTCTTTACCTAGTGAAATAATTGAATTTACTTTATCATAAATTGGAATGATTTCTCGAAGTACTTCCATTACTTCTCCCCAATAACTTCCTAAACCCATAATCTATCGTCTCAGTATACTTGTTTGAATAGTTTTCAAATCAAAGAGTTTACTGTGAAGCAAACTTTGATGAATTTTGAGAATAATTTTGTAAATCCGATTCTGAAACTTTCTCAAAGACTTTTGCTTCAGATGTAACTTTGGCCATTTTGATATGATTAATTCCTTCTTTTGCTTCTGTTTTAAGATTAATTGCTGCTATTGCCAAAGACGCTGCATCTTCTAAACTCAAATCATTGTTGTAATGTTTTTCCAAGAATGCATTAACATCATCAGAACCTGCACCAATTGCAATCGCTGCAAATTGAACATATGTTCCACTAGGATCAGTCACATAGATTGATTCTCCTTTTTGATCAATTCCTGCAATGATCATAGAGACTCCATTTGGTCGCACTCCTCCATATTGTGTAAACTGATGTGCTTGATCAGCTAAATGTTTAGCAACTGTTGCAACTTCTACAGATTCATCATATGTCATTCTATTTCCTTGTGAGAAAAACCTTGCACCATCTACTTGAACACGTGCATCTGGAATGTAACCTGCTGCTGCAACTCCAATGTGATAATCAACTTGAAAAATTTTCTGAGTAACATTGCTAGTTTGTAAAGTTCGTGGTTTTTCTTCAACTGCCATGATTACTCCTTGTTTAGTGGCAATGCCTATTGCTAAAGTTCCTCTTTTTACGGTCTCAATAGCATATTCAACTTGGTAAATTCTACCGTCTGGAGAATACATGGTTGGAGTCATATCATACCCACGTGATGCCATCATAATATCACGAGTTCTTTCTCAGTCAATTTAAGGGTAATTGTCCTGCCTGAATTTGGATGAGATCTGGAAATACTGTTTTAAGCAAAATTGACTAAATTAATTCAAGAAATATGGTTAACCAACTACTAGAATTCAAAGAAATCATCAAGTCAAAACAGATTTCAGAGCAAAGAAAAACCGATAAACAGACTAGGAAGCTTTTGTTGTATTTGTTTACAAGTACAAGGGGAGGATTTACAAGATTACGAATAATCATTCACCTTCTTGAGAAACCATACAATACTCATCAATTGGCTAAAGAATTAGATCTTGATTACAAGGCAATCCAACATCACATGAAAGTACTAGAAAAAAATAACATGGTTTCAAGAATAGGTGAAAAATATGGTGCTATCTTTCATCTGTCTAATTTCCTGGAGATAAATATTGGAGCACTTGATGAAGCAATTGACAAATTAGATAGAAAGATGAATCACACCAAAATTTACATGTGATAGTTTCTTAATTTGCGATCTGATTTTATGAACTAAACTTAATATAATATGCTCCGTTTTCAAAATTATCTTGGTCAAGAATGATCCATTTGCAAATGCAACAAAACAAGTTAATGATGCATGTGATATACTAGGAATAAAGGACAAAGGAATTCGTGAATATCTTGCAATTCCTAACAAAGTTTTGAGAGTAAAAATCCCAGTAAAGATGGATAATGGTAAAATTAGAATTTTCACAGGTTTTAGAAGTCAACATAACAATGACAGAGGTCCATACAAAGGTGGTATTCGTTACTTCAATCCAGAAGGTGGAGTTGAGTACATGGAAAGAGAAGTCATGGCATTATCTTCATGGATGACATGGAAATGTGCTATTGTTGACGTTCCACTTGGTGGAGGAAAGGGTGGAATCTATGTTAATCCTAAAACCGAAAAACTCAGTGAAGCAGAACTTGATAGATTAACTCGTGGATTTGCATTTAAGATCTCTGAAATAATTGGTCCCAACAAAGACATTCCAGCTCCTGATGTTTACACAACAGGTAAAGAGATGACACAAATCATGGATACTTTTAGTAAACTAAATGGTAATGAATATTCTCCAGGTGTGATTACAGGTAAACCAATTTCCATGGGAGGTTCTCTTGCAAGAAATGTTGCTACTGGATTAGGTGCAGCATATACTGTTAGAGAAGCTGCTAAGACATTGAAAGTTAATTTGAAAGGTGCAAAAGTAGTTTTACAAGGTTTTGGAAATGCATCAACATTTGCTGGTGAATATCTTGAAAAAATGGGTGCAAAAGTTATTGCTGTTAGTGACTCTAAAGGTTCAATTTCAATTCCTAAAGGTGCTAAAACAAGTGCAATTTTAGCTCATAAACAAAAGAAAGGTTCTGTTGTTGGATTTCCTGGAAGTAAAAAAATCTCTACTGAAGAACTACTTACTACTAAATGTGATATTCTAGTTCCAGGTGCACTTGAGAATCAAATCGATGCAAAGATTGCAAAGAATCTCAAATGTAAAATCATTGCAGAAGCTGCCAATGGTCCTACGTTACCTGAAGCAGATCCTATTATCTATCAAAAAAAAATTCTAGTAATTCCTGACATCTTGGCAAATTCTGGAGGTGTTTGTATTTCGTATTTAGAATGGGTACAAAATAACATGGGTTACTATTGGACTTTTGATGAGGTTGCAAACAAAATGGAAGCAAATATCACAAAAGGATTCAAGGATGCTTATGCCCTTAGTAAAAAACACAAAATTGACATGAGAAAGGCAACCATGGTTTTGGCCGTTGAAAGAGTGCTGGAAGCCTTTGATCAAAAAGGCATTTGGCCATAGTCTTAAGCTAGATAATCTTCATAATTTACTAATTGTTCAACAAACATTATTTTCCCTTTTGTAATTTTACGAAGTTTTCTCTTAAACGACAGATCTATCTTTGTTCTTCTTTGTAATAATTGAATTATTTTCGCTGTTAATGCTCTCCCTTTTTTATCTCTGTCAAAAAGAATAATCACTCTTTCATATTTTGCAACAAAATCTGCAAAATCTACCATTCCTGCAAACTTGTGAAATTCTAAAATTTTACCTTTGTATCCTATTCTTCTTAATGCATTTGAATCCCTTTTACCTTCAACAATCACTATGCTGTTTTTCAAAGTGTTTAAATCAAATACAAAATTTTTCAATTCTAAAATTTCTTGTTCTGATATTAACACATCTTAATTCCTTTATCTCTGTTAAAATACATCATGTTAAAAAACATCATGTTAAAAAACAATAAATTAATTCATTCTGATAAACTAATGATGCTAAATGAAAACTGAAATAGAAATTGCTGAATATAGAAAAGTGATTGAAGAAAGATTAGTAAAGTCTGAATCAATGGATGCCATGAAATACTATCAAGGTGTCCTTAGATGTCTTGAATGGGTAGTTACAGGACAAGATGTTTAAAAAATGTCTAAGGTCTTACTAGTACAAAATACTCGGATTGAGGGTTCTGGATACTTGGGCGAACTGCTACAAAATGACGGATTTGAAATTACATCCGTAAATGCTAAACATGAAAGACTTCCTGATCAAGATTTTTCTTTAGTTGTGATTCTAGGTGCCCCCGAAAGTGCAAATGATGATTTACCGTATCTTCGCACTGAGCAACAGTTAATCAAAAATTCTGTTGAAAAAAATATTCCTGTGCTAGGAATTTGTCTGGGTTCACAGTTGATTGCTAAAACATTTGGTGCTAAAGTGTATAGTGGACCAAGAAAAGAAATTGGATTTTATAATGATCTGAAAATTAGTAATGATTCTCCTTTTTTCAAAGGATTCAAAAATCCTTTTACTGTATTTCATTGGCATGGTGATACGTTTGATTTGCCATTGGGTTCAATTAAATTGGCCTCATCTGATTATTATCCAAATCAGGCATTTCAATTCAAAAGTGCAATAGGTCTACAATTTCATTTAGAAGTCAATGAGGATATGGTCAATTTGTGGCTTGATAATACTGAAGAGAAATTACAAAAAATCCCATACATCGATCCTCAAAAAATTCGTTCAGATATTGTTGAAAATATTTCAATGGTAAAATCAAATATGAATAATTTTTACAACAATTTCAAATTTGCATTTGGTCTTTGACCAAAGTTTAATATAGTTAAATCTAATTTTATCGATCGAACGATGACTGCAGTCAAGAAAATTTTTGATGAAATTATTCAAACTGATCACAAAGTCATCACAGAAGAGTCCTCCAAATCTATTCTCAAAACGTATGGTGTTAAAGTACCTCCTTATGCATTGGTTACTTCTGCAGATGAAGCTGCAAAACAAGCCAAGAAGATTGGCTTTCCACTTGTAATGAAAGTAGTTTCTCCACAAATTTTACACAAAACTGATGTTGGTGGAGTAAAAGTTGGTTTAGATAATGTAAACGATGTAAAAAAGACCTTTAATGACATGTATGGTCGACTTTCTAAAAAGAAAGGAGTTACTGTTAAAGGAATTCTTTTAGAAAAAATGGTTCCAAAAGGAGTTGAACTAATTGTAGGAATTCAAAATGATTCTCAATTTGGTCCTATCATTATGGTTGGACTGGGTGGAATCATGACTGAGGTTATGAAGGATGTTGCATTTAGAATGTTGCCCATTACAACTTCAGATGCAAAATCAATGTTAAATGAACTAAAGGGTTCCAAACTTCTTAAAGGATTCAGAGGTAGTGAGCCAATTGATACTAACATGGTTGCAAAAATGTTAGTAAACATTGGCAAATTAGGCGTAGAAAATGCAGATTATATTAACAGTATTGACTTTAACCCAGTAATCGTATATCCAAAATCACATTTTGTAGTTGACGCAAAAATTATTCTAAATAAAGAGATAAAGAAAAATTCTATCTCAAAAGCAAAACCAAACAAAGACAACATGGAGACTTTCTTCACTCCAAAATCTGTAGCATTAGTTGGTGCATCTGCAACTCCTGGAAAAATTGGAAATTCTATTTTAGATAGTTTAGTAAATTATGATTTTAAAGGAAAAGTTTACCCAATTAATCCAAAAGCCGATAAAATATTTGGACAGAAATGTTATCCATCAGTTTCAGCAATTCCTGGAACTGTTGATCTGGTTGTAGTTTCAGTTGACTTGTCTATGACTCCTCCTGTTTTAGAAGATTGTGCAAAGAAAGGAGTACACAGTGTTGTGATTGTATCTGGTGGAGGAAAAGAACTTGGTGGAGAAAGAGCGGCATATGAGGCTGAAGTGGCAAGATTATCTAAAAAATACAAAATTCGAATTATTGGTCCAAACTGTATTGGAATGTTTAATGCAGCCAATCGTCTTGACTGTGCATTCCAAGGACAGGAAAGAATGGTACGTTCTCAATTGGGTCCAGTTGCATTCTTCTCACAAAGTGGAACTATGGGAATTAGTATGTTGGAAAGTGCCGATGTATTTGGTTTATCTAAGATGATTAGTTTTGGTAACCGTTCTGATGTAGATGAAGCAGATATGATTTGGTATGCTGCAAATGATCCTCAAACCAAAGTTATCGGATTATATGTTGAAGGATTTGGCGATGGTAGAAAATTCATCAATGTTGCAAAACGTGTAATGAAAGAGAAGAAGAAACCTATTGTCATTTGGAAGAGTGGAAGAACTGCTGCTGGAGCAAAACAAGCTGCATCACATACCGGTTCGCTTGGAGGCTCAAATGCAATCATTATGGGTGCATTCAAACAAGCAGGAATTATTTCAGTTGATAGTTATCAAGAACTAGCTGGAGTTCTAAAGGCATTAGCATGGCAACCAGCTGCAAAAGGTAACAAAGTTGCTATGACTAGTAATGGTGCAGGACCTATGATTGGCGGAATTGACCAATTAGAAAAATTCGGTCTTACAATAGGAAAATTGTCTCCAAATCTTCTTAAGAAAATGAAATCTCGCTTCCCACCTGCTGTTCCTATCCATAATGGAAATCCTGCAGATGTAGGTGGCGGTGCAACTGCTGATGATTATAGGTTTGTTATTCAACAATTTATGGATGAAAAAAATATTGATATTGCAATGCCTTGGTTTGTTTTCCAAGATGATCCACTGGAAGAAACCATTGTTGATTATCTAGCAGATTTCCAAAAGAAACGAAAGAAACCAATTTTGGCTGGAGGGAATGGTGGACCATATACTGAAAAAATGATTAAATTAATTGAAAAACATAATGTCCCAGTGTACCAAGATCTTAGAACTTGGGTTGCAGCAGCATCTGCATTGCATCAATGGGGAAAAATATCCAAAAAATAGATAACATTTAAGTTTCTCATAACTTGAAAAATTACTATGTCACTAGTTACTACATCTACTTCTGATGGCATTTGCACTGTCAAGATTAACAGACCTGACAAACTCAATGCCATGAATACTGATGTTGCAAAAGAACTAATCAAAACTTTTGAAGAACTAAACCATAATGATGATGTCAAAGTTATCATTTTGACTGGTGAAGGAGATAAGGCATTTTCTGCTGGTGCAGATATTGAATACATGTCAAAAATCTCTGCAGATGAATCAGTTGAATATGCAAAAACAGGTCAACTTGTTACTGCAACTGTCGAATTGGTAAAACAACCAACTATTGCAGCAGTTAATGGTTTTGCACTAGGTGGTGGTTGTGAACTTGCAATGTCTTGTGATATTAGAATAGCAGCTGATACTGCTAGACTAGGTCAACCAGAAGTAACAATTGGTGTTCCTCCTGGATGGGGTGGTACACAAAGATTGATGAGAATTGTGGGAATAGCAAAGGCAAAGGAACTTGTTTACACAGGTAAAATGGTCAAAGCAGATGAGGCAAAAGAAATTGGTTTAGTTAACCAAGTAGTTCCGCTTGCTTCATTACAAGAAGAAGCTTTGAAAATGGCACAACAAATTGCTGGAAACTCTACTATGGGTGTTTTAATGTCCAAAGTTGCAATTAACAAAGGAAGAAATGCAGATCTTGACACTGGACTTGCATTAGAACTTCTTGCTTGGAGAAACTGCTTTACTCATCCTGATAGAGAAGAGCGCATGACCGCATTTGTTAACAAGTCAAAAAAATAGCTATTCAAATTTCTTTCTTATTTTATTTATTAAAAAAATTAGAGTTTTTGAAACTCTATTTTACTGTAACTACTCCTACTCTCCATGGATGGAATGAACAATAATAATTGTAAACTCCGCTTTCTTCAAATGTGAACTCAAATCTGTCTCCTGTTTGAAGTGGGGGACTATTGAACAAATCACTTACTTTTCCCATGTTGTCTTGACTTTGGATGTTATGAGGAACTGAATCATCATTTACCCATGTCACTTTGGTATTTTCACTTATTTCTAGATTCAGTGGCAAGTAAAATCCACTACCTGATACATCTGAATTTCCATTAGGAATTATGATCTCTGCTTCCATAATTTCTGCAACAACATCTTCGGCAGATTCAATCACTATTACTCCAGTTTCTATCAAAAATTTTATTGCATTGAGAAACTCTGTCTCAGAAATATCTCCTTGACCATACCATAATGCATTATTTTTTACCCATTCTGGAACTGATTCTGCAGCTGCCTCATTAGCTGTTAATGAAACTAGTAGAATTGAAAATATCATTGTTATAATTGATATTTTTATTGATCTGTGTTTCATACTCAAAAATGTCTGTGAAATGATTTATCCCATGAGTATACATTGTCTTGCACTGCAGACTAATTCATTATAACTAATTTTGAACCTGTTTTTTCATGCAAGAACTAATTCAATCCCAAAAGATAATGGATGATGAAAGAAAGCAAGTAATTTTGGAAATCCTTGCTGACAAATATTGTAAATTAATCCTCCATAATACTTTAGAAAAACCAAAATCTGCTATGGAAATATCTAGTGAAAAAAAGATTCCTATTAGTACTGTATATAGAAGACTTCAGACCCTATATGATGCAAAATTACTCGCAATTTCTGGTTCCATAAATCAGGATGGCAAAAAATACTTTCTGTACAAGAGTAAAGTAAAATCTATTTCTCTAAAATGTGATTTAGAAATAACTTCTATTGAACTTGTACCCAATTCTTCACGTGTAGATTAAACTTTGGAGTCACTGTAGAATAAAATGATGGACAATAATCAGACTTCTACAAAGCGACAAATACATTCTTCTAAAAAAGAATCTACTAGAAGTATTACATATCGCCTTCCAGAAAAACTTGTTACTGAATTAGAAACTGAATCTACACAGAAAGGAATTTCACAAAATGTTCTTGTTAGACAGATTTTAGAAAAGTATGTTCAATGGGATAGATTTTCAAGTAAGATTGGGATGATTCCAGTTCCCAAAGGAATTCTAGAGTCTCTTGGAGGAGAATTAGATGGCAAAGATATTGATGAAATTATCACTTTGATGTTTCCTTTGATCAAAGACACTGTTTTATTTATCAAAGGTGGTTATGATCTTAAACGATGTATTGAAACATTAGAAGATTATATGCGAGCATCTGGAATGAATTCTGATCATAGAGTCGAAGGTGATATTCATATATTTTTAATTCAACATGATTTGGGATTGAAATGGTCTGTATTTACAGAACAACTACTTACTCAAGTTTTTAGAAGTTTCTTACCTGAAAAAGAATTGAAATTTCAAACTACTGAAACAACTGTTATCTTATCTGTATCATTAGGTTCTGATTTTAACGAGCATGATTATCATTACTGAAATTTAATTCCTCATTTGAAATATTACTTTACCTAAATCAATCCATGAATTCGTCTGATCCTATCCAAAAAAAAACTTGGGTTAAACAAATTATGAGTAATTCAATTGTCTCAGTTGATTCATCAGTCACCGCAACTAATGCAGCAAAGATGATGGAAGATACAGGAGTAGGTTCTATTGTAGTTTTAGAAAATAATTTACCTGTAGGAATTGTCACTGATAGAGATTTTGCAATAAAGATTGCAGCTCATTCTTATCCTATTGACACTCCTGTTAGAAGAATTATGTCCTCTCCTCTCATATCCATTGATCCAAATTCTGATTTGTGGGTGGCATCTGATTTGATGTCCACTAGAAATGTTAGAAAATTACCTGTAATTGATGATGATAAAGTGGTTGGAATTTTAACCTCTAGTGATTTGGTTAAACATATAGCTGATCACTGAAATTCAGGTTGAAATTAATCTCATTTCTTGAATTACTAGTATGTCTGGTGGGAAAAACTTATTATAATTTGAACCATCATTTTTGTTTATAATGGCAACTGAGCAAACACAAAAGATGGTCACAGTTACAGCAAAAGCAGCTGAAAAGATCCAAGAATTCATGAAAGAAGAAGCAGAATCTCCTGAATATCTTAGAGTATATGTTCAAGGTGGCGGTTGTTCTGGTCTATCTTATGGGATGGGCTTTGAAAAAGCACCAGAAGAAGATGATCTTGTCTTGGAAGAAAATGGAGTCAAACTCCTAATTGACAGCTACAGCGTTGATCATTTGCAAGGTGCAAACGTAGACTATATTGAAAGCCTAATGGGCTCTGGATTCAAAATTAACAATCCAAATGTTACAAAATCCTGTTCGTGTGGTCACTCATTTAGCACAGAATAAAACTAGATTATTTTTCATTTTTAGATTTTATCTTAGCGTTTGCTATTTCATATTTTTAATACAAATTTTTGCGATACCCTCATATATCGCAGGTAGAACCTCAAAATATGATAATAAAGGAGATGAATAGTTTATGCCTCAATCAGGAATTGTCAAATATCACGTTAAACTTTCCTATGAAGTCGATGGACTTGTTGAAAGAGCAGATATAATCGGAGCCATTTTTGGCCAAACAGAAGGACTGTTAGGCCCAGAGATGAATCTGAATGAACTGCAACGAGTTTCTAAAGTTGGTCGTATTGAAGTAAACGCAAAATCCACATCTAATACTACAAGTGGCGATGCATTAATTCCAATGAGTACTGATATTGATACTTGTGCATTAATTGCTGCAGGTATTGAAAGCATTGACAAAGTAGGACCTTTTGATTGTGCATTCAAATTAGAAGCTATTGATGATGTAAGAGCAGCAAAGAAAGACGATATTGTTAAACGAGCAAAAGAAATCAAACAAAAATGGGCAACTAAAACCGTAAGTGAAGGTGAAAGCATGTTAAATGATGTTCACCAAGGTGACAGTGGTAAATTATCTACATATGGTCCTTCAAAACTAACATGTAGTTCAGGTCTTGCCGATTCCAATTGGGTAATTCTTGTTGAAGGAAGAGCTGATGTAATCAATCTTTTGAGAGCAGGATATGACAATGTACTTGCAATTGAAGGTGCAAAAATTGATGAATCTATTAAAGAATTGTGTAATTCTAAAGATACTGTAGTTGCTTTTCTTGACGGTGACAGATCTGGTGGATTTATTCTAAAAGAACTCAAATCCTTTGTTACTTTAGATTATGAAATTCAAGCAGATTCTGGCGTTGAAGTTGAAGAATTAACTCCTCAAAGAATTGACGAAATACTGCGACCTATTGCTGATGAAATTAAACATGGTAAACCTGCACCTGCGCTAAAAAGTGAAGATGATAAACCTGTTGCAGAAATGGCCACAAAAATATTTCCAAATCTAAATGAAACTCTTGAAGCCATTGCATTAGACAGTGATGAAAATGAAATTTTCAAAGTTCCAATCAGTGAAGTAGTAAGTAAATTATCATCCCAATCTGGAATCAAATATCTTCTATTGGATGGAATTATCACTCAGAGACTTTTAGAGGGTGCCAAAAATGCTGGTGTTGAATGCGTTATTGGACACAGAGTTGCAAAATTATCAAACTCTGATGGAATGAAACTGAAAACCTTTAGTGACTTAGGCGTATCTTAGAATAGATGACTGAACTAAAAATTCAGCACCTCCTAACTCTGTCTTACCTGCTTTCAAAGGGAGCTAAATACAATTACGTCTCCATAACTACTTCATTTCTAGGAAAAAATATCAAAAAATCACAACAGGCTGCATCCAAACATCTTCTTGAATTGGAACAAAATCAATTCATTGAACGTATAATTAATGGACGAAATATTTCTGTAAAAATTACATCAAAAGGTTTTTCTGAAATGGTAAAATTGTCTGCAATATTACAAAAAAGCCTTGATTCATCTCCTTCTTACGTTGAATTGAAAGGTACTTTGGTTTCTGGAATGGGTGAAGGAGCATATTACATGGGATTAAAGGGATATACAAAACAATTTCAATCAAAAATTGGATATGTTCCGTATCCTGGAACATTAAACGTTAGATTAGATCAAAAAATTCACCAAGAAGCCATTAAACAATTTGAAACTTTGAATGGGATCAAAATTAAGAGTTTCTCTGATGGGAAACGAACCTATGGATGGGTAAAATGCTTTAATGCTAAACTAAATAATTCTACAATTTGTGAATTAATTATTCTTGAACGTACACATCATGATGATTCTATAATTGAATTAATATCAAAATATTGTTTACGAAAAACCGCCAAGTTAAAAGATGGATCAAAAGTTTCAATAAAAATTCCGATAAATTCCTAAATTCCGTGGATAGATTCTCCATATTCTTTTTGAATTTTTGAACTAGAGCTTTCAGGAATAGGAGATTGCAATCTTGCAACTTTGGCGTCAAGTTTTATTTTTTTACACCCTTCTGTAATGAATTTTTCTTGATGAACTTGATCATATCCAAGTGCAATAATTTGTGGTCTCACATGATTTACAGTCTTGAAAATATCATCTTCTTGTCCAATTAAGCAAAGATCAACTGCTGACAATGAATTGACTAATTCTTGTCTCTGTTTTTGTGTATGAAGGGGTTTTCTCTTCTTCATTTTCACTGCTGTATTGTCAGTTGCTACTACTACTACTAACACATCTCCTAATTCTTTTGCTGCATTCAAGGTGTAAATATGTCCTGGATGAATGATGTCAAATACACCTCCAGCTAAAACTACACATAATGAATTTCTCCCTGCATTTGTGAGAGTTTCTCTATCTTCATTTACCAATTCTTTTTTGATTAATTCATCAATCTTTGAATTAATAATGTCTTCAGAAAGTATCGTGTTTTTCTTTATCTCATCAATTGGCTTTTTACCCTCAATTTGACAGGTATACATTGTGACTAGAATTGTTTTTTCTGTTTGTTCCAATATTTTTTGTATTTCTGTCCCTCTCTTTAATTCATCGCTAAAAATTACATCTTGGGATCAAGGCCTTTTGCTATTCTTAATGCATCTACAAGACCATCTGCATAACCAATACTCAAAATAGCTACCTCATCTTGCCCATCTTCCAGAAATTTTTCTGCATCTTTTACATATAGTTCGGCGTTTTCTAAAATATCTTGAAATTCTTTCTGATCTTTGTATAGAGGTTTAACTTCATCAAGAGCTTCCCTGACCATTGGAACATATTTTTTCATCATTTGAATTGAAATTTTTTCTGTTTTTTCTGTATTATCAAATGGTTCATCTATACATTTGCCAAATATTTTCAATGCATCTGATTCTGTAAAATGTAATCTTCCAGTAATAATTATTGTATGTGGAGGTTTTCCAAAATCTATTTTTTTTAAACTGGATATTTTACCTGATATGATGCTTTGATCTTTGAATCCAATTCTTGATGCTACTATTGCAAATGTAGATGAACTGATAACCTTTCTAATCTGTCCTTTTTCAGTTTCTAATAACCCCTTTAAGGCATCATTAGGATCTAAGAAAAAATCCTTGTCCTGATTATATTCTAAAAGAAGTATTGTGTGGTTTCCTTCTATGATGTTTTTGTATATTACATAGTATGGGGTCGTCAATGATTTCATCTCACTCATGATTGTTGCAATTCTTCCAACTTTGTAAAAATGCAAACCACATTCTCCAATCATTGAAGTAAGAGAAGATGATGCATGAATTGAATGAGTTTTAATTTTTTCTTCCATAGCTCTAGTTTTCAATTCTATATGTGTAGTGGCAATGTATGGGTCACCATATGCTAATAATACCACTTTCTTTTTCTTTGCATTTTCTAAAATTTCCCTGCCGTCTTCAACAAGCCATCTTTTTGCTAGTTTGAATTCTCCTTTTGTTGAATTCTTGATTTTAGTTAAATCTGATTTTCCAATTGGACTGGTAAATTGCTCCAAGTATACAATATCTGCTTTTAGCAACACGTCTAATGCTTCACTTGGAATTGATTTAAATCCCGAAATTCCTAAACCTACAAACCACAGCATTACTTCATCTTTTTGTCATGAAGTCTTTTTAAATGCTGTAGTGTTTTCTTTAGAATTTCTATCCCTCTAAGATATTCGTCCACTGAAACTTTTTCATCAATAGTATGTGCCTCGTGTGGATCTCCTGGACCATATGTCACTACTGGAATTCCCCATTGATTTCCAAGAACATTCATGTCTCCTGTTCCTGTTTTTCTGATTAAAGTTGGTCTGGAATGTTCAGTTTCCATTATTCCTAGAGTGAATGCTCTAACCAATGGTGAATTGTGTGGAGCCTCGAATGGTTCAGTTTCATCCAAAATTGAATAAAATGCTTCAACTTCTCTTTCTTGCGAAATTTCTTTTACTAGAGTTGCAATTTTTTGTTCAATGGATTTGCAATTCATATCTACAGGAATTCTGATATCAAAAGTTGTTTCACAATCTTTAGGTGTAACATTGTGACTAGTTCCTCCTTTGACTTCTGTCATTGTGGCAGTTAATAACATCCCTTTAGTTCTATCTTCTTGATTTGCTTCTAACTTGTCTTTTAATTCTCTAGCAAAAATCATTGACTCTAAAATTGCGTTTTTTGATAACCAAGGTGCACTTGCATGAGAACTATCTGGAACACTGATTTTGAGATTGATTGCTAGTCTTCCTTTGTATGCAATTGTTACTTGTTTGATCCCACTTGGTTCTCCAAAAACAGCATAATCGATATCCATTTTTTTCTTAACTAAATTTTTGATTCCTGTTGCATTTCCTTCTTCATCAACTGCACCAACAAAAATTATAGTTCCATTATTGTTTTGGATTGATGCTGCAGCAAATAACATTGCCATTAGTGGAGCCTTAGCATCTGATGCTCCTCTACCATATAGAGAATCTCCCTCTTTTCTTACTTTGACTTTTCCAGGAACTACGTCCATGTGTCCGCATAACATAATTTTAGGAGATCCTGAACCCTTCTTTGCTATCATATTTCCGACTTCGTCAATTTGAATATCTTCAAAACCTAAATCATCACATTTGTCGGCTAAAAATTCTGCCATTGGTTTTTCACTTAGAGATGGTGTATAGAGTCTCAATGCTTTCTCTAACATCTTTACTGCAAATCTTGGTGTAACTGTAAAATGAGTGTCCAATTCTTACTTTTCTATCTTCAGTGCATAATCTAGCATTAAGGAAGGAATGTCTACTTCACAGACTCTTACTGTGTTTTTGTATTCAGTTGTATTGTTCACTTCGTGTACAACTAATCCTTTCTCATCACTTTCCATCAAATCTACACCTACGATATCTCCTTCAATTGCATGTTTTGCCTTTATACACATTTCTTCCATCTCTTGTGTAACTTTACATGGCTCAGCTGTTCCTCCAAGTGCCATGTTTGTTTTCCAATGTTTAGATGAACGATAAATTGCTGCAACTATTTTATCTCCTACCATTATAGCTCTGATATCTCGTGGTGGTCTTTTTACAAACTCTTCTAAATAATGAACTTGGTATATTGGATACATATTTTCTCTACTTTCAATAATGCCTTCGGCTGAATCTCTGTCATTTAATTTTGAAATCAATCTTCCCCAACTACCAACAGTTGGTTTGATTACTTTGGGGTATCCTTGTGAATCTAATGCTTCTAATGCAGCTTCTTTTGAAAATGCAACTGTTGCATCTGGTGTTGGAACTCCAAATTTTTTTAACAACATATGTGTAAATAATTTATTTCCTGCAAAAACCCCTGTGTTAAGACAATTAATTACTTTAACACCAATTCCTTCAAGTGCTGCAGTTGAATGTAGATTTCTGTAGTAACTTACACATCTTTGAATTACAATTCCATAGTCTTCAGGTTTTTTTTCTAAATCTATTGCCAATTTTTTACAATCAACCATCTGGATGTTAATGTTCTTTTTTTTACCGGCTTCTAGTAGAGCTTTTTCTTCCCAACGGATTGTATCGTAAAGAATGGTAACGTCAGGATTCACTGTCCCCAATCCTCGCCAACCGTTTGGGCAGGCTTTAGATCGAAACCATTTGAACCTTTAGCTAATTCAAAACTTGCGCCACATTCCGGACATGTTACGATTTCTCCTTCAAGTGCATCACTTGGAATGGAAATATCTGCATCACATTCTTCACATTTTGACATATTTTCTCTTCATTACTCCTCTTTATTTATCATTAATTATCTTTTTTTCAAGTCTATCTTCTAGTGGAATTTCTATAAGATCTCCCATTCTCAGACCTTTTAGTCCTGCAGCAACAGCTTTTGCACCTTCTTCATCTTTTTCTAATCCTAACAATGACATCAAATATGCAGCACCTGTTTTTCCTGCCAGCTCTCCAAATACTATTCTTCTTCTATTCCCTACTGCTCTTGGCGGAATTGGTTCATAGGCTGCTGGATTCTTGAGAATTGCTGCTAGGTGTGTTCCTGCTTTATGTTTGTATGCTGATGAACCTACAATTGGTTTTGAATCATATGGTTTGATGGATGTGTAATTTTCAATTAATCTTGATAAATCAAGCAACATGTCTAATCTGAAATCATTTGGAGACTTGTATAGGTAGGTCAATGCCACTGCAACTTCTGCTAATGGAGGAATTCCAGTTCTTTCTCCAATCCCATCTATGGTTGTATGAATTTGATCCACTCCTGCATCACATGCTGAAAAAGCATTTGCAACTGCAAAACCAATATCATTATGAACATGGGCATCTAATGGTACGTCCACTACTTCTCTTACTTTTTTAACAAAATTATACATTCCAATCGGACGTAAAATACCAACTGTATCTGGAAGACTGATTCTGTCTACTCCTGCTTCTTCAATAGCTTTACAAACTTTTAGTAAGAATTCTGGTTCTGCTCTACTACCATCTTCAACGGTAAATCTAATTTTGAGTCCATGTGATTTTGCATACTCTACTGTTTCAACAGCTCTTTCAAGTGCTTCTTCTCTTGAAATTCGTAATTTTTCTTTTAGGTGAATGTCTGAAATTCCTAAATATGCTGCACACCATTTGGCATCACAATCTAACGAAATATCAATATCTTGTTTTAAAGCACGTCCATGTGATACGATATCTGCCTTTAGTCCTTGTTTGATAATTGTCTTAGTAGCTTCTTTATGATCATTTGATACTACTGGTGAAATTTCAATTTGATCCACTCCGAAATAATCTAACATCCATGCGATTTGGATTCTTTGTTTATTTGTAAATGAAACACCTGGGTGTTGCTCTCCTTCTCTTAGAGTGCTATCAAGAATTCTAATTCTCTTTGGATTTTTTTCATATGCATTATACAGATTTGCATAGTGATTCGGATCTTTCATTACTGATATCGCTACCTAAAATTGATGATATAAACATATTCGTACTATCTTCGTTAGAAATTTCTAATTATGATCCTAAATTAGTTTGGAAATTAAATTATGAAACGAAAGTCGTATTTAGATAATTTTTCTTAAGATTATGACGGTGTTTGTATCTACAACGCCTGGAATTTTTCTTAATGCGTCAATACTGTTGTTGATTTCTGTAATGCTTGTTGCACTCATTATTGTAGTTATGTCGTATTGGCCTGTAATTTCATAGACTGTTTTAACTCCGTCTAATTTTGCAAGTTTTAGTGATACTTTGGAAGTGTCTGTAGCAGAATCTACTGAAACTAAAACAATTGCACTGGTTGTATTTTCTTCACCTAATTCTAAAGTGAATTTTTTGATGGTTCCGCTATCTACAAGATTTTTTACTCGTCTTCTTACCGCTGATTCTGATAACTTTAATTTTTTACCAATATCTACAAACGATTCTCTAGAATCCTCTTTTAGATATCCAATAATCTTTTCATCAACTTTATCCTTGTACATTTCTTTTTTCTTCCTCTTCAGTTAGTACTATATCTAGAGCATGTAAAACTTTTGTTACATCGTCTTCTGATATCACTAATGGTGGAAGAATTCTTAGAATATTTCTTCCAGAATATAACATTAGAACTCCTTTCTTGATTAACCCCATTAGGATATCTTTAACTTCAAATTTCATTTCAACTCCGATCATTAGTCCTTTGCCTCTAATTTCTCTAATCATCGTGTGTTTTTCTTTTAATTTTTCTAATCCTTCTCTGAATATTTTTCCCATCTTTTCGGAATTTTCAATCAATCCGTCTTCTGTAATTGCTTTTAGTGCTGCAATCCCTGCAGCACAAGATATCGGGTTTCCGCCAAAAGTGGATGAATGTTCTCCTTTGTTAATTGAAGATAAGATTTCTGGTTTTACTAGAGTTGCTCCCATTGGCACACCTCCTGCAATTCCTTTTGCTAGACATAGTATGTCTGGAACAGTATTCCAATGATCACATGCCCATAATCGTCCAGTTCTGCCTAGACCAGCTTGTATTTCGTCAAAAATTAACACAATTCCTTTTTCATCACATAATTTTCTAACATCTTGTAAGAATCCGTCTGGAGCAACAATTATTCCACTTTCTCCTTGAATTGGTTCCAAGATTACAAATGCTGTATCTTCATCTATGACTGAACGTAAAGATTCTATATCTCCGTAAGATGCAAATGAAACTTTCTCTACAAGTGGTGCAAATGCTTTTCTGTATTTTGGATTAAATGTTAATGATAATGCTCCAAATGATTTTCCATGGTAAGATCCTTTCATTGCAATCATTCCGGTTTTTCCCGTAAATTTTCTTGCAAACTTCATGGCTGCCTCTATTGCTTCAGCACCACTGTTGTTTAGATGAACTTGTGTTAGACCTTTTGGTGCTAAGCCGATTAGTGTGGACAAAAATTCTTCTCGTGTTTTGTTATACAGAGAACTATGTACTGTAATTATTTTGTCGATTTGTTCTTTGATTGCATTATTGACTCTCTCATTTTTGTGACCTACTAAAGCTACTCCATATCCTCCCATGCAATCGATGTATTCTTTTCCATCTGTATCCCATACATGAGATCCTACTCCTTTTTCAACCGTAACTGGAAATCTCTGATAAAGATTTCCCATAAATTGATCTTCACTCATGTTCAATCACCGTACAATTATCATGTGCAATAGCTGATGATATTGGATTTTCTCTTTGACCATTACCAATCAATGCTTCTTTTACTCCCATATCTAATGCTTCAGTTGATGCCAAAATTTTCTTTTCCATACCTGGTCCTATTTTTGGCCTGATTTCTTTTGCTTCTGCCAATGTAAGTTTTGGAACCAATTTATCCTCCATCAATAATCCGTCAACATTTGTGATGAATAATACTTTATCACATCCTACCTTGCCTGCAACATATGCTGCGGCTCTGTCTCCATCTATGTTGAGAAACTCTGATTCTTCACTCATTGCTATGGGTGAAATCACTGGCGTAAGACCTTGCTCTAAAAGAGATCTGATGAATTTTGAATTTACCTCTTTAATTTTTCCTGTATATCCTCCATCTATTGCTTGTTTTCTTCCTTTTTCATTCATAATTAGCAATTTTTTCTTTCTATCTGCTTGAATCACTTTGGCATCTACTCCAGAAAGACCAATTGCATTAATGCCATTTTTTTGAAGCATTTGAACAATGGTTTTGTTGATTCTGCCTGACATTACCATGGTGAATATTTCTGCAGTTTCTTTGTCTGTGTATCTACTTTTGATTCCACTTGGGGATGTAACAAACTTTGGCTCTTTTCCAAGCTGTTCGCAAACTTTGGTAACTTCTTTTCCACCCCCATGAACTATAATTATCCCTTCAGTTTCAGCTATTTTTTTAATATCTGAAATTGTTGATGAATGTAAATCGTCTACTACACTTCCACCAATTTTGATAGTAATCATTTCTAAACAGGAGTTAATGGTGTATATCTTAATCCATCCATTTCATCAAAACCACACATTACGTTCATGTTTTGAATGGCTGAACCTGCTGCACCTTTCATCAAATTATCTGATGCAGACAATGCAATCAATCTGTTGTTATCTTCATCTAAATCAAATCCTATATCACAAAAGTTTGAACCAACTAAGAATTTTGGATCTGGGAATTTGTATAATCCTTTTTTATCTCTAATTAATCTGACAAATCTCTCATCACCATATGTTTGACGATATAGTTTCCACAATTCTTTTTCTTCAATATCTTTTTTCATAAATGTGTGATTAGTACATAAAATTCCACGAACTACATCTACTGCATGTGGACTCATTGAAACATGGATTTTCTTTCCTGCAATTTCGCTTAATTCTTGTTCAATTTCACCTGTGTGTCTGTGCTTTGCTGGTTTGTATGGTCTAATTACTCCTGCTCTCATTGCATGTGCAGTTCCTGAACCTGAACCAGCTCCGGATGAACCAATTTTAGAATCTACTACAATATGTTCAGTATCAATAATGTCATTTCGAATTAATGGAGCTAATGCTAGCATTGATGTTACAGCCATACATCCAGGACAAGAAACTAGTTGAGCATTTTTAATTTGTTCTCTGTGTAATTCTGGTACACCAAAAACTGATTTTTCTAAATAATCTGGATGTGGGTGTTCCCATCCATACCATTTGTCATATGCATCCTGGTTGTGTAATCTATAATCTGCACTCAAATCAATGATTTTTACACCTCTGTCATAGAGTGCTTTTACAATCTCAGTTGCAGTTCCATGAGGAACAGCTGTGAAAACTAGATCACATTGATCTGTTAATTTATCATAATCTAATTCTGAGAATGTCAGATCGGTAAATCCTTTCAAACTTGGTTGAACTCTGTGTAAATATTCGCCTACGTGTTGTCTTGATGTTACTGTGGTAATCTCTACATCTGGGTGATTAACTAGCAGACGAAGTGTCTCTCCTCCTACATAACCTGATGCTCCTACAACACCTACTTTCATGATAAACCTCCTCGTAATGGAGTATAATTTATTTCCTAACGTAGTTTATGGCGAATTCTACCATTTCTTTTGGTATATTTCGTTGTGCAACTCTTGCCAATCCTTTGAATTCTACTGTATTGTTTACTTCATGTACAACCAACCCGTTTTCCTCATCTTCCATCATGTCAATTCCTAAGATCCCACCACCCATGGCTTTTGATGCTTTTGCAGCCATATCTTCCATCTCTTTTGTGATCTCACATAGTTCTGGATCTGCTCCGAGTGCTATATTCGTCTTAAATCCTCCTGATGATTTTCTATACATAGCTGCAATAGGTTCATCACCTATCGTAATTACTCTGATGTCTCGTGGTGGTCTTTTGATTAATTCTTGCAAATAGTATATTCTATCATGAGGACTATCTGTAATATCTCTAATTTCAAAAACAGCTTCCATAGTGTCTTTATCTTTTAATGGCATTACTCCTCTTCCCCAACTACCAATTACTGGTTTAATCACTAATGGAAATCCTACCTTTTCTAAATTTTCAGCTGCACTTTCACTTGAAAATGAAAAATATGTTTTTGGTGTTGGAATGTTATTTTTCTTTAAAAGTAATGTCATAAACATTTTATTTCCACAAATATTTGCAACTTCAAATTTATTTAGAACTGGAATATCCATGAATTCTAAACTTGCAGTAAAGTGAAGTCCTCTAAAATAACTAACACATCTTTCTAAAACAACATCTCCTAAACCATAATCCTCTTTTTTGCTGTCTGTATTAATTTGGGTGATTTTTGCATCTAACATTAATGCATCGTGTCCTAGTTCAGACGCTTCTTTCTGAAGCATCTTTTCTTCCGCTCTTAAGCGGTCAAACACGATACAAACTTTTGACATTACTCTCCCCAGTCTTCGCCTACGGTTTCTGCTTGTTTAAGCTCAACATTTGATCCGTCTTTTTTTGCGATTTCAAAGTCAGCGCCACAATCAGGACAGGAGACAATTTCTCCTACTGAGGCATCGTCTGGGATGTTTAGTGTTGCATCACATTCTGGGCAGTTCATGTTTTTGTTGACCTTTTCTTTTGTAATTTATTAGCTTCTGTTGATTGCATTCCCCATAATTCCACAAATCCTTTGGCTAGTCTCTGATCAAAAGTTGATTCCACACCATAAGTTGCAATATCGTGACTATACAATGAATTATTTGATTTTCTTCCTACTACTCTGAGACTTCCCTTGTACATCTTTAGTTTCACCGTTCCTGAGACTGGTTTTTGTGATGTTTCTATAAATCCGTCTAGATCTGTTTTTAGAGGATCTTGCCAAAGTCCTGAATAGACCAAATATGCCCATTCATCATCTATCATCGATTTGAATTTGTTTTCATGTTTAGTGTGAACCATTTTTTCTAAATCCGTATGGGCTTCAATTAGACATGTTGCAGCAGGAGTTTCATATACTTCACGAGATTTGATTCCTACTACTCTATCTTCAATATGATCAACTATTCCCACACCTGCATTTCCTGCTTTTTTGTTGATGTATTCAATTAGTTTTAGGGGCCCCATTGATTTACCATCTACTCCAATTGGAATTCCTTTGTTGAATTTGATTTCTAAGTATGTTGGTTTGTCTGGTAAGTTTTTTGTTTTAACCCAAATGAATGCATCATCTGGTGGTTCATTATATGGATCTTCTAGCACTCCTCCTTCTATTGCACGTCCCCACAAATTTTGATCAATACTAAATTTTTTGGCAACCGTATCAATTTCAATCCCATGTTTTTTTGCAAATTTTAATTCCGTATCTCTGTCCAAATTTTTATCTCTGATTGGAGCTATGATGGGAAGATCAGAACCAGAACGTAATGTAATGTCGAATCTAACTTGATCATTGCCTTTTCCAGAACAACCGTGTGCAAGTGATGTGACCTTTTCTTTTTTTGCAATCTCTAAAACTTTTTCTGCAATTAATGGTCTGGCTAGTGCTGTCGCAAGACAATATTTCTTTTGATAAAGAGCATTTGCTTTGATTGATGGAAAAATGTAATCTTTGACAAATTCTTTTTTTGCATCAATATTGTAGTGTTTTTTTACTCCAAGTTTTTTTGCTTTTGCTGCAATTTTTTTCCAGTCATCGCCTTGTCCAACATCTACAGTAACTGTAATGACATCCATGTCGTGTTCATCTTGAAGATACTTCACAACAACTGATGTATCTAATCCACCTGAAAATGCAAGAATTCCTTTTTGAGTCATAAAACATCTTTTCCGTCGTATTTTGGAATTTATCTTTTGTGATGACCAAAAATTAAATTATTTTTAGATAATTTATGACTAGCTTGAGCTAAAATTCGATGATTATTTAACAGCCAAATATAACGCTGTTTTATGAAAACGCGATCGGTAATTTTTGGAGGTATTGTGACTATTTCTGTGCTGTCGATACTAGCATTTACTTTATCTTCTGATGCAGAATCTGAAACAAAAATTCGTATTGCATATTTTCCAAATATTGGACATGCCATTCCGATTGTAGGTATGGAAAAAGGTTTCTTTGAAGCACATATTGGAAATCATACAAAAATTGAAACTCGTGTTTTTGATAATGGTCCTCAGGCAATAGAATCCTTATTTGCTAATTCTGTTGATTTTGCATATGTTGGTCCTGGTCCTGCCATCAATGGATTTCTGAATTCTGAAAATCATAATGTAAAAATTCTTGCTGGTGCTGCAAGTGGTGGAGCAAGTTTTATTGTTCATCCTGATTCTGAAATAAATTCTGTAGATGATTTTGTTGGAAAGAAAATTGCTGCGCCTCAGATTGGAAATACACAAGACGTATCATTACGTCATTATCTTTCAGAACATGGATTAAAAACTGCTGAAAAGGGAGGCTCTGTTATTGTGTATAATATTCCAAACCCTGACATTTACACATTGTTTGTAAAAGGAGATATTGACGGAGCATGGGTTGCAGAACCATGGGCAACAATTTTGGAAACTGAACTAAATGGAAAAAGATTATTCCATGAGGAATCCCTTTGGCCTAATCAAGAATTTGCTTCTGTTCTATTAATTGCAAATACAAATTTTGTAGAAAAAAATCCTATTTTGGCATCAAAACTCTTAGAATCCCATCGTCAAACAGTTGCATGGATAAATCAAAATCCTACCGAAACTAGAAATGTGTTTAATACTTTTTTAAAGTCTCATTTAGGTCAATCCTTATCTGATGATGTAGTAGATATCTCATTATCTAATCTTCAAATTACTGCAGATCCTATCTCTGATTCAATTTATTCATTTGCTGAAAAGGCAGATGCACTAGGATATCTTGGAAGAAATGGATATGATTTGTCTGGTATTTTTTACTATTTTGATACAAATTCCATAAAGGAGGAAATAATCCATGACAAAACTTGAGGCTAAAAATATTGTAAAATATTTTCGCCATGATTCTCATAAACTCACAGCTCTTGGTGGAGTAAACCTCAAAGTTGAGGCTGGAGATTTTGTATGTTTAGTAGGGCCATCAGGTTGTGGAAAATCTACCTTTTTACGTATAGTTGCAGGCTTGGAGAAACCTGATGATGGTCAAATCCTGTTTGATGGTCATAATGTAACTGAGACTGGACCTGAAAGAATCATGGTTTTTCAGGAGGGTGCATTATTCCCATGGCTGAAAGTTCAAGATAATGTTGAATTTGGATTAAAAATGGCTGGTATTCCAAAAGAGGAACGAGCTAAGATATCTCATAGATATTTGGATATGATGCAGTTAACCAAATTTGCGGATTCTTACACTTATCAACTTTCAACTGGAATGAAACAACGTGTAGCTATTGCAAGAGCTCTTGTAATGGATCCTGATGTGTTATTAATGGATGAACCATTTGCAGCACTTGATGCACAAACTCGTGATTTGCTGTTAGTTGAAATGCAATTAATTTGGGAGAAAACAAAAAAGACAATTTTGTTTGTCACTCATAGTGTTTCGGAAGCTGCAGTTCTTGGAACCAAAGTTGCAATTTTTAGTAACAGACCCTCTGTAATCAAAAAAGAAGTTGACAATAATTTCCCACGTCCAAGAATATCTGAAGATGAATCCTTGTTAAAATTTCAACAAGATATTTTATCAGAACTACGACCTGAGGTAAAAAAAAGTAAAGAGTGATTGTGATGGTAAAAAACTATACTCCACATAGAATTGCGTTTTACATTGGAATTATCATAGTGTGGCAAATAATTGCAACAGTTGGAATATGGCCTGAAAATATTTTTCCCTCTCCTTATGAAGTTGCAGAAGATTTGGCATACGGTATATCTGATGGTAGTCTGTTGTATGGAATTGCAACAAGTATGTGGAGGCTATCTGTTGGTTTAGCCATTGCAATTGGTGGAGGAATTGTACTTGGAATATTTATGGCAAGAGTGGAAGTTATCAATCAAACTGTTGGCTCTCTTGTTTTAGGATTGCAATCTATTCCTTCTATAGCTTGGGTTCCATTAGCAATACTTTGGTTTGGGTTAACTGATGGAGGAATTATTTTTGTTACTGCAATAGGTGCCATATTTGCAGTTACCATCAATACGTACACTGGAGTCAAAAACATAGATCCTCACTTTATTGAGGCTGCAAGAAATATGGGTGCCAAGGGAAGTCAATTAATTACTGCCGTTTTGATTCCTGCAGCCTTTCCATACATGATTTCTGGCTTTAAGCAAGGCTGGGCATTTGCCTGGAGGGGCGTTATAGGCGCCGAAATCTTGTTTTCATTCTTAGGATTGGGATTCTTGCTTAATGCCGGCCGTTCACTAAATGATGTCTCGCAAGTAATTGGAATTATGGTTGTCATCATGGGAATTGGACTTGCAATTGATGGAGTCTTTTTCAAAAGAGTAGAAAATAAAGTAATGTCTAGATGGGGCTTACGATAATTTAGAAAATAATTCCAATTGGTATCTCTCTGAATATTCTAAGGAATGTAAAGAAATGGACATGGTGCATTTTTAAAAACTGCATCTACTGTGCTGTTGTAATACATTTTTTCCGCATGAGTGGATAATTTTGATCTGCTCATAACTATCATGTCTACTTTTTCCTTTTTTGCATATTCGATGATTGACTGTGATTCTAAATCACTCTTGATAATTTTTGAATTCATCAAAATTCCTTGTTTTTCAGCAACTTTTTTTATTATTTCGTGATATTTTTTTGCCTTGTTCTTCTCCTGTTCTATCTCTTTTTTATCTGATTTTGTTTTAAAAAAACCAAATGTTGCTTTATCTCTAATACATGATAATAACACCACTTTTGAACCTTGATTTTCAATTAATGCAAAAATTTTCTTTATTGCTTTTTCACTACTGGGAGTTGCATCATAAGGTACCAATATTTTTTCAATTTTCATAATTTCTATGTCTCTTTATTCTATTTAATAATTAAAAAATTCATTCTAGTGGAATTTTTTAAAATCATCAAATTTTTTAATACTTGATTAAGAAATATTATTTATGTCGATACGTAAACCTGTAATCAGAAAACCGAAAGTTCCTAAAATAAAGAAACCTCTGATTTCTAAACGAAAACGTATTGTAAAAAAATCTCCCTCTCTTGCATTGGGGAGAATCAAATCTACAATTAATCCCACAAAACCCCTGAAAAGTAAAAAAACAACTAAAACTCCTTTGGGAACTTGCTATCTTGAAAAAGATTGCAAAGGTGTTCTATCTAGAAAAGTTACAAAAACTCAATGTAGAAGTAAGGGTGGAAAAAGCTGGAAAAAAGTAGGTGGATTGTGCGAAAAACTATAGTTGATAACTATATTTTAATTAAAATTTACAGAGATTCCTTATTGTAATTGAGGTTCTTCTTTTTTTATTTTTAATGATACTGCAAATGCACAAACTATTATGATAATTGCAAAGTACATTACTGATACATAGTCAAATGCATATGCGATACTTCCAGCAATTACAGGCCCAACAACTGTTGCAATTGACAAAGTAGAACTAAAGATTCCAGTAGATGTTGAACGAGGATTGTTTTCCATAAGATGAAAGTTTCCTCCAATAAACAAAAATGCCCATGTTGCACCAACTAATGCCATAAATGGCATTGCCATCCACCATTCTGTAACTATGGATAATCCAACAAAAACAAATGTTGTGCAACCAATACCAATTTTGAATTTAGTGATATTTGAGAGATGAATCTTGCTTGCCATTACATTCATTAAAATAAATGCTGTTAGCGTATTTGCAACATATACTATTGAAATGTGATATAATTCACCTCCAAGTCTCTCCACAATCATTATTGGAAGAATAACCCACACAGCTGATGCCCCAATATGTCTTAGTAATAATGACAAGAAAAGAAATTTGTTTTTTGAAATTACTTTTTTTGTGGTTCCTGGAGTTAGTTCTTTAACTTGTTCTGGATTTGGTAGTTTTATTGTAAAAAGTAATCCGATAAGAAATGATACTGCACTTAACACAAAAATTAATTTAAGATCATTTGCAATTCCAGCAGCTGCAATTCCAGCAAGCCATCCTAATGCATGAAATGAAATTACTGTGGCTGCTCTCTTTTTGTCAATATTTGCTTCATAGGTATATGCAATCATAGCAGGAATCATGATTCCACTAGCAATTCCAGCGGCAATTCTAACCAAGAAAAACATACCAAGATCATCTGCAAAATAGTGTAATCCAAACGCAATTGCGCATCCGATGAATCCAATTCTAATGAATTTGAGCCTAGTTCCTTTCTTGTCTGAATGCCTTCCAAAATAAATTTCAGATAAAATCTGAGCAAAACTAAATGATGCCACCAAAAGTCCAATTTCAAAAATAGAGTCTGTTACTCCTTTTGCAATTATGGGCATAAACACAAAGATTATCGAGATTCCGGCATGCTGAAAAAATGTTGCACTACGAACTAAATTGTTAACTTGAGACTTTTGCATAAATATACATGAAATAAGTTTCCGCCTAATTTCAATATACGTATCAATATTGCATCTCTGGTTTTTCTGAAAAGAGTTAAACTGTGTAGAGATATCTTAAATTTAGATTGACAGAAAAAGAACCTTTTCTTGATGCACTAAAGAAAAGAATTTTGTTGTTTGATGGCGCAATGGGTACTGAAATTCAACGACATGATCCAAAGCCTGAAGATTTTCCAAACAATCAAGATGGATTTAATGATGGGTTAGTAATAACACATCCTGAATGGATAAAACAAATCCATAGAAATTATTTAGATGCTGGTGCTGATTGTATTGAAACAAATTCTTTCGGTTCCAACAAAATTAAGCTAGATGAATATGGTTTTGGAGATCAAACAATTGAATTTAATAAAAAAATAGCAAAACTTGCATCAGAAGTATGTGATGAATATACTGACAAACCAAGATATGTGATTGGCTCTATGGGTCCTACTGGTTATCTTCCAAGTTCTAATGATCCTGATTTAGGGCAGAAACCTCTTGATGAAATTAGAGAAGCCTTTGAGTTACAAGCTGAAGGATTAATTCTTGGTGGTGTTGATGCATTACTTGTTGAAACTAGCCAAGACATATTGGAAGTAAAATTAGTTATTGAGGCATGTCACGAAGCTTTTTCAAAAACTGGCAAAAAAGTTCCAATTATTGCAAATACTACATTAGATCAATATGGTAAAATGTTGTTGGGAACTAATATTCAAGCTGCATATACCACAGTGTCTGATATGGGAATTGATGTATTTGGATTGAATTGTTCTACTGGTCCAATTGAAATGACTCCAAGTGTTAGATGGTTAGATGAACAAAATGAGCATAATCTTTTGGTAGTTCCAAATGCTGGTATGCCTGAAAATGATGGAGGACAAGCAGTTTACAAGATGACTCCTGAAAAAATGGGTGATGCATTAGGTGATTTTCTTAATGAATACAAAAAAGTTCGAATTATTGGCGGTTGTTGTGGGACAAATCCTGAACATATCAGAGCATTAAGGAAAGTAATTGACGAAAAAGCCAACTCTGTCGAGGGTTAAGTATTTAGAAAAACAGATGTGATTTTACTACGTTGACAGTTCCAAGAGTTAGCTCTGCATTAAAGGCAGTAGATCTAAAACAAGTTCCTGCTCCACTGATTATTGGAGAGAGAATCAATACTCAGGGATCTCGTAAAGCAAAGAAATTAGTTCTTGATGATGATTATGATGGTTTAGTTGAGCTAGGACGAATCCAAGTTGAAGATGGTGCTCATTGTCTTGATGTTTGTGTTGCAACCACAGAACGCGCTGATGAACGTGAATTTATGTTAAATTTAGTAAAACGACTAAGTTTGGAAATTGATGCTCCTCTTGTAATTGATTCTACAGATCCTGAAGTAATAGAAGCTGCTGTTACTCAAATTCCTGGAAGGCCAATCATCAACTCCATTAATCTTGAAGGTGATGGAAGCAGATTTGAAAAATTAGCTCCTCTTATGGCTAAATATGGATTACCTGCAATTGCATTATGTATTGGTCCTGATGGTATGGCAAAAACTCCTCAACAAAAAGTTGATACTGCTGAATTACTTTATGAGACTGGAAAAAAATATGGATTAAAAATTGAACAATTTATTTTTGATGTTCTTACATTTACTTTGGCTACTGGAGAAGATGAATTTTTAGACGCAGGTAAAAACACTCTTGAAGGAATTCGATTGGTTAAGGAAAAATTTCCTAATTCGTTTACTACTTTGGGATTAAGTAACATTAGTTTTGGCTTGGCTCCGTATGCTCGAAAGATTTTGAATTCTGTATTTCTATATCATGCAGTTAAAGTCGGTCTTGACACTGCAATTGTTAATGCAAAAGAGATTATTCCGTATGGGGAGATTGATGAGAAAGAGAAAAAACTTGCAGAAGATTTGATCTTCAATACTTATCCTGATGCTTTATCTAATTTGATTGCATATTTTGAGAATGCTGGACCTAAAAGTGGAACTATTTCAAAGAAAGTAGATGTAGATCCTTCCTGGCCTGCAGGAAAACGTGCAAACTTTCGAATAGTCAACAGACTTAAAGATGGAATTCAAAATGATGTTGTTTCATCTATTGCAGAAAAACTTGGAACATTAGATATAATAAAAAATACTGATGGTGTGTTGTCTCTTGATGCTGCTCCCGAAGTCACTCATGATGGTGCCATTAAAACCCTCAATGAGGATTTACTTCCTGCAATGAAGGAAGTAGGTGATAAATTTGGTGCAGGCGAACTAATTCTTCCATTTGTTTTAAAATCAGCTGAATGTATGAAGGCTGCAGTTGGGGAATTGGAAAAATATTTGGTCAAAGAAGAGGGAACTAGTAAGGGGACACTTGTGTTAGGAACTGTTTATGGAGACGTTCATGATATTGGTAAAAATCTTGTCAAAACTATTTTTCAAAATAATGGTTATACCGTACATGATTTAGGAAAACAAGTTCCGCTACAAAAATTTCTTGAAAAAATTGACGAAACAAATCCTGATGCAATAGGGCTATCTGCATTATTGGTGTCTACTTCAAAACAGATGAAATTCTTCGTAGAACATGCAAGAAAAAACAACATGACTATTCCTATTCTTTGTGGTGGTGCTGCAATTAACAGTAATTACATTAACAGAATTGCAAAAGAAGATGGAATTTACGAACATGGTGTTTTTTATTGTAATACTATGTTTGAAGGTCTTAAAACAATGGATGTTTTAATCTCAGATGAAAAACCAAAACTTTTAGCTGAATGGAAAGAAAAACTAGAAAACTGGAAAGAAAAATCTTCTGCAGAAATTGACCCTGACACTCTCCCAAAAAGTGACACAAAACCAGTTTTACCTCCAACCCCCAAAGATGTTGGAGTTCCAATTCGGTTAAAATCAGATCAAATCAATATGGCTGAAGTTTGGACTATGATTGATAAAAAATCTCTATTCAAATTATCCTGGGGGTTGCGTGGAAAGGCTGGATCTGAATCTGAATCTGACCATGAACAATTATTGTCTGAATGGAAAATACGCATAATTCGAGAAAAACTTTTTGAACCTGAAGTTGTGTATGGGTATTTCAAATGTCATAACAAAGATAGGAAATTACTTATTGAAAATCCAGACGGTAATGACGTCGAATTAGAGTTTCCACGTTCTACTAAACCTGAACATTTGTGTTTGACTGATTATTTTGGTGATGATGATGTAGTAGCATTACAATCAGTTACTGTTGGAAACAAAGTTGCTGAAATTATTGAACAATGGAATAAAGAAGACAAGTATACTGATGCATATTATCTTCATGGGTTAGCTGTTGAAGTTGCAGAAGCGTTAGCTGAATGGGTAAATCGAAAAATTAAATCTGAACTAAATCTTGTAAAAGGTGGCTTGAGATATAGCTGGGGATTTCCAAGTTGCCCTGATGTGTCTCAACATCATCTAGTATGGAAATTACTAAAACCAGAAAAATCTGGAATGACTTTAACTGAATCAGGCCAAATCATTCCTGAACAATCTACTGCTGCAATAGTAGTGCATCATCCTGATGCAAAATATTTTGTGCTCTAATCCTTTGATTTTTCCAAAAAATCATTTAGACTACTAAAATCGCTAGGTGAAGTAAGCAAAACATCTCCAGTAATACTTAGTGTTACTTTGAGTAATTCTTCAAATTCTTGACTATATGATGACAAATCTAAATTCAAAAATTTTGCTGATTTTTCATTTTTAGGTGAAGGGTACAAAAGAATTGGAATGATTGAAAATTCTTTGAGATTTTCAAATAATTCTTGAACTTGTGATGCATTTTGTATAACTTGAGTCATGAACCCTTTGGGTTTTGCATCCAATTTTTTGTTTATTTTTGAAAAATTTGGTTTATTTGAAATTGACAAGTATAGATCAATCTTTGAATCTATTCCTTGCTCTCTTAATCTTTTTACAACCTCACTTGGAATTTGTCCTGAGTCTTTTTTTCCTGTTTGAGATGGATCTCCCATCAAAATTAAAATCCCTGAAAACCCTATTGAAATACAATTATTTACAAACTCAAAAATTTCTTTTTCTGTTTTGTCTCTTACTCTGAGACTTACAGTAATTGGTAACTTTGGTATTTCTTTTCGAATTATTTTACCTACTTCAATAGGTGAAACTCTTTGAAATCCTAAAACATTTTCAGTTAAGTGAATTGCATCACATTTCTTTGAAATAATCTTAATCTTATCTACAAATTTTTGAATTGATTCATTTGTGTCAATATTCGGTAAAATTTTGGGCGGATTTGCTTCATATCTGACAGTCATAATCTGATTTCTTTTCTTCTTGGTTAAAACCTTTGAATACCAAAACCCATATGGAATAGTAGGAACGAACCACAATGAAATTGGATGAATTAAAGTCTCGCCTTTCTAATACTATTAATCCTGAAATTAAATTTGATGACAAATATCGTTTGGCATCAATACTTGTAGTGATTTATGGTAATGAGCCAATTGTTGTAATGACTGAAAAACCAAAACATATGACATTTCATGCTGGTGAAATTTCATTTCCTGGTGGAAAACTTGAATCAAATGATTCGAATCTTTTAGAAACTGCATTGCGTGAAACAAGTGAAGAAATTGGATTGGAAATACCAAAATCAAAAGTAATTGGACAACTAGAACCCGTTGTTACGTTAAACTCTGGTTTTATGATTCTCCCCTTTGTTTCTATAGTCAATGAAATTCCAAAACTATCTGCAAATGCTGAAGTTGAAAAAATTTTTCATATCCCTTTAGAGCCATTTTTACAAACTCAGACAAAAGATCCCGATCCATATCATAATCGTATACAAGAAATGTATACCTTTGAATACAAAAACCAAATTGTATGGGGAGCATCGGCTAGAATCTTAAAACAGATTCAAGATTGCCTGAACACCTGAGATTCATTTAAAAAGAGCTCCACGTGCCTGAAAATCTATGGCTGCACGTAAGTCCTCTCCAAGGAAAATTCGTTTGCTTAAAAAAACTAAGCAAGCTTCAGCAGTACCTGCATGGATTATTCTGAAAACTAAGAGAAGTGTCAGAACAAATCCAAAGCGCAGAGCTTGGAGATCAACTGATGTGGAGGTAGGATAGATGTCTCAAGAATTAGAACGCGTTTATACAATTAATTTAGGTAAAGTAAAGCTTTCACAATCCCAACATAGATCTGTAAGAGCAATTAACATGATTAGAGAATTTGCTCAACATCACATGAAAGTTGAGACAATCAAAATTGAAGAAGATTTAGCTCATGAAGTTTGGTCAAAAGGAGTTCGTAATCCTCCAAGAAAAATTAGAGTTAGAATGAGTAAAACTGAGGATGGTTATGTTCTTGTTTCTAGATATGATGAAGATGCTGAATCTAAAGTAACTCCTGAAAAAGAAACCAAAAAAGTTTCTGATAAGGTAGAAGAACCAGCTAAAGAAGCACCAAAGAAAGAAGAACCAGCTAAAGAAGCACCA